>DASQTM010000033.1:0-3267 GCA_035641875.1 Microvirga sp.
ATTCGGCCCAGGAGCCGTCATAGATCGCCTTGATCGGGTGGCCGACGGTCTCAAGGGCGACGCCGAGGAGCGCCGCCTGTGCTGGCTGAGCCAGCCTCTCAGGATGGCCACAGAGTGATGGGCCAGCCTCCGGGGACCCTCAGGCGTAGCGTCCGGCGGCCGACTTCACAACCGGCACTGTGGGTCGCCCAACGCTTCGAACGGACGGCGCCGCTCGCTCGGACCGGCTATGTCGCTCGGCGCATCGAACCAGCACCCAGGACGGATTGAGGAAGAGCGGCTCCGCCAGGGCGCTGCTTACGTCGCCCCGCATCAGGCCGATGTCTTTGAGCATGTGGTCGTCGAATTCGGCGAGATTTTTCACCTCGCGGCGATGCCTCAGGGCCGTGACGAGATCGACGAGCGAACGAGCGACTTGCCCCAGGACGGGGGAACCGAAGAGGGTTATCGCAGACATTCCGGACCGGGTCATGGTGGTCTCCTCGCTCATCTCATCTCGAAGCGGAGCCCCTGGAACGCCCCCGGGGATTCCAGGCCGTTCCAAGGGCATTCCAGGGGGTGTTCCAGGGACATTCCAGGGGCGTTTCAGGCTGTTCGTTCAGGCAATCCTCCAAGGAAACGTCAGGGAATCGTCACTGATCTTCCATGGATCATCCAAGGCTAAGCAATTGAAATCCTGAGGGAATTTCGATTGCTGTTGGTGGTTATACCACAGCTTATTTCATCACTTGAAACGATTGTTTGAGATATGTATCATCACTTCCGTTGATGATGGGATTCTGGCCATGCACCTGCTCGATATCGACCAGCTCCGGACCTTCGTGGCGATCGCGGATACCGGCTCCTTCACCCGCGCGGCGGAGATCGTCCACAAGACGCAGAGCGCCGTGTCCATGCAGATGAAGCGCCTGGAGGACCGGGTCGGGCGGCCGATCTTCGAGCGCGACGGGCGGCTGTCCAAGCTCACCGACGACGGCGAGCGCCTCTTGGATTACGCCCGCCGGATCGTGCGGCTGAATTCGGAGTGCATGGCGTCCTTCAACGACAACGAGCTCACCGGCCGGGTGCGCCTGGGGCTCCCGGACGACTACGCCGACCGCTACCTGCCGGAGATCCTGGCGCGCTTCTCGCGCTCCAACCCCAAGGCCGAGGTGACGGTGGTGTGCGAGCCCACCACCAACCTGATCGAGCGGGTGCAGCACGGGGACCTGGACCTTGCGATCATCACCCATGTGGACCGGCGCGGCCCCTCGGAGATCGTGCGCATCGAGCAGCTCCTGTGGATCACCTCGTCCCGCCACGGGGTGCATGAGGAGACGCCGATTCCCCTGGCCCTCGGGCGGCCCAGCTGCGACTGGCGCCACTCCGCGACGGAAGCCCTGGAGAGCGCCGACCGGGCCTTTCGCGTCGCCTATGTGAGCTGGCATTCCACCGCCGTGGGCGCGGCGGTTCTGGCGGGGCTCGCGGTGTCGGTGCTGCCGGAAAGCGCCATCCGGCCCGGCATGCGCATCCTCGGCCCCTCCGACGGATTCCCCGCCCTGCCCTCATGCAAGATCGGCCTGATCCGGGCCCGGGGCGAGGAGAACCCCCTGGCGGATGCCCTGGGCGTCCACATCAAGCAGTCCCTGGACAACCTGGGCTCGACCCGCCCGATGATCCCGCTGGCGGCCGAGTAGGCCGCTATCCGGCGGCCGAGTCAGCCGCTATACGGCGGCCGAGCAAGCCGCTGTACGGCGGCCGAGCAGGCCCCGATCCCGCGTCGAAATAAGCCTTATTTCGCGGCCGGGCGGCGCAGCACCAGCACATTGCCCGCGAGCGCCAGCGCCACGCCGAGCACCCCGAGCGCCGTCCACTGGTAGCCTTCGAGCCAGGTGGAGACGGCGAGCGCCACGATGGGAAACAGCACCGTGGCGTAGCCCGCCCGCGCGGCTCCGAGCCGCCGCAGCAGGGTGAGGTACGACATGAAGGCCAGCACGGACGCGCCGATGGCGAGGTAGACCAGCGAGCCGATATACTTGAAGGTGGGCTCGATGATGAATTCGTTGCCCCGCAGCAGGTTGAGCCCCAGCAGCACCCCGCAGCCATAGGTCATGGCCCAGGCGTTGGCGGAGAGCAGCGGCACGCCCCGGCGCTGCACCACCGTGGACATCATGTTGCCGGAGCAGAAGAACAGGGTGCCGAGCACGCACAGGCCGAGGCCCCACAGGGCCGCCCCGTTGAAGCCCGCGCCTGCGATCTGCGGCCAGAACAGCAGCCCGATGCCGGCAAACCCGAGCGCGCCGCCGAGCGCCAGCCGAGGCTCCACCGTCTGCCGGAAGATGATGAAGCCCAGCGCCAGGTTGAAGATCGACGCCAGCGAGAACACCACGGAGACCAGCCCCGAGGGCGTCGGGATCGAGCCGTAGTAGAACGAGATGAAGTTGAACGAGAATAGGCAGCAGCCCACCACCACGAAGCGCAGGTGGTCGGAAAGCCCGAACCGCGCCCGGCCGCCCGTGGCCAGCACCCAGCCCCAGGTGACGATCGCCGCCAGCAGGAAGCGCCACAGCACCGACATCTCCGGCGCCACCACCCCGATCTGCGCCTTGATGCAGAACCAGCTCACGCCCCACAGGAACACGGTGGCGACGTAGAGCCCGAGGGTGGTTCCGTCGATCCGCGGCGGCGCGGCGGTTCCCGGCAGGGCTGTGGCGGCTTGGCTCATGGGCGCATCCTGAGGCGTGTGTCCCGCCACGATTACGCCGGGCGAGCCATCAGCACAAATGATGAAATATGATCGGTTTTCTCTGGAACGGTGATGAAACGTTCCAAGCTCCGCCCCCCCTGAAACACCCCCTTGGAACGCCCTTGGAACGCCCCTTGGAACACCCCTTGGAACGGGGCTGGAACGCCCCTGGAATCCCCTGGAACGCCGTTTCAGCAATGCCCGGACGCCCGGCAGCGCACCAGGTAATAGGCCTCGCCTCCGAGAAACCAGGTCCAGCTCCGCCAGCCCGTATAACGGGTGGTGGGCGTGGGCGACGGGGCGGCCTCGATCCCGAGCCGCCGGGCGATGGCCACCGACCGGCGCATGTGCAGCGGGTCGCTCACCAGCAGCACCGTCCTCAAGCCGTGCTGCGCCAGGATCGGCCGGGCGAAGGCCAGGTTCTCCTGGGTGGTGCGCGAGCGCGTCTCCACCGCGATGGCCTCCGGCGGCACCCCCCGGGCCAGGCTCCAAAGCCGCGCCGCCTCGGCTTCCGTCGCCTGATCGCCGGGCCCGAGACCGCC
>DASQTM010000034.1:0-4654 GCA_035641875.1 Microvirga sp.
GGAGCCTCGGGATTCACATAAGGAAAATGGGCGAAGCCGGGCGGGAGCGCCGGTTCGCCATGCATGGCGATACCATGCCGCAGGGCCTCCGCTCCCGGCTCGGCGCTGGAGCCGAAGCCCGAGAGGGCGAAGGCCGCGAGAAACCAAAGGGTTCGTCCAAGGCTGAGGCCCATAGCGTTTCCGATACGAGGCGGGGTCTTTCCAGAGCGAACGATGTAAAGAAAGTTTCGCCCGGCGACTGGAAACCTACCCCATTAAAGGTTAAAGGAGCGCCACACGTCATGTCTTCGCCTTAAATCGGCGAAGATTGACCATCCCATTGCAGGTTCCGAACGCGCCGATTTACACGGCCATTCAAAGCCTACCTTTCGACTGAAGAGGATCTAACCACATGTCAATCGCGACACGCATCGCGAGCCTGGGGGGTACCCGTGGTCTGGCGACAGCCCTGGCCCTTCTGGTGAGCGCACCCGTTCTTGCACAGACCGCTCCGGCCCAGCGGCCGGCCGCCCAGCCGGCTCGTCCCGCAGCTCCTGCGGCGCAGCCGCAGGCCCAGCCTGCTCAACCGGCCCAACAGGCCCAGCCCCAGCAGCAGACCGGCCCCATGGTCGTGCAGGTGAAGGCCGAGCCTTCCCAGCCGGAATGGACCAAGGTCTGCGGCAAGGATCAGAACACCAACAGCGAGATCTGCTACACCACCCGCGACTTCGTGTCGGATCAGGGCCAGCCGGTTCTGGCGCTTGCCGTCTACGACGTGAAGGGCCCGCAGCCGCAGAGGGTCGTCCGCTTCGTGATGCCCCTGGGCCTGCTCCTTCAGCCCGGCCTGCGCTTCGCCGTGGACCAGGCTCAGCCGATCTCCGGCCGCTACGTCATGTGTCTGCCCAACGGCTGCTTCGCCGAAGCTCAGGTGAAGGACGACTTCATCGCCAGCCTCAAGAAGGGCGCCAACCTGAACGTCAGCGTCCAGAACCAGATGGGCCGCGAGCTGACCTTCGCGGTTCCCGCCGCAGGCTTCGCCAAGTCCTTCGACGGCCCGCCGATCGACCCGAAGGTGCTGGAAGAGCAGCAGAAGCGGCTTCAGGAAGAGCTTCAGAAGAAGAGCGAAGAGATGCGCAAGCAGATGCTCAACACCGGCGCCGGCGCGCCTGCCGCGGCTCCGAGCGCCCAGGCGGCTCCCAAGCCGTAAGAGCTCACGCTCGCGACAAACAAAAACGCCGGGCTTCGACAGCCCGGCGTTTTCATGTGGTCGTCAGTGGGCGAGGATTGGTTTGGCCCGGTAGGAGCCGTTCTTGTCCCGGACAAACATCTCCGGGATCATAGGGTTTCTAAGGGGCTCGGCCGAGTCGTCCACGAGAAGGTTCTGCTCGGAAACGTAGGCGATGTATTCGGTTTCGGCATTCTCGGCGAAGAGGTGATAGAAGGGCTGGTCCTTGCGCGGCCGGACCTCTTCGGGAATCGACAGCCACCATTCTTCCGTGTTGTCGAATTCCGGATCGACATCGAAGATCAGGCCTCTGAAATCGAAGTACCGGTGTCTCACCACTTGGCCGATCGCGAATTTGGCTGAACTCGCTTTCATGGGCATGAGTCTTAACTCCTTGAATTCCATATAGAGGCCCCGCCTGCGAATTCCAAACCCGGCCCTTGTCACGATCTGGCGAGCGGGCTCTGCATTTTCGGACTGCGAGCCCTTCCCGGGGCGGGATTGTCCTTGAGCTGGAAGCTTGCCAGAAGGAGCTTCACGTTCCCGGCCCAAACCTTCTGGCCCAAGCCCACCGACCGGAGCCCGCGATGTCCGAACTGATCGGGCTTTTCAATCTGCTTGCCCCCTTCTTCGGACTGATCGGACTTGGGTTCTTCTGCGGCAAGGTGGTGAGGCAGCCCGAAGCCGGCCTCGCCTGGATGCAGTTCTTCCTCATCTACGTGGCGCTGCCCTGCCTGTTCTACAGGCTCATCGCCGACAAGCCCCTCGACCAGCTGGCGAACTGGCCCTTCATCGCCGCCACGACTCTGTCCACCCTCTGCGCCTTCGGGCTCTCCTTCGCGTCCGGCTGGCGGCATACGAGGGATCTTCCGCAGTCAGTCATGCAGGGCGTGGCCGGCTCCTATTCCAACATTGGCTACATGGGGCCGCCCCTGATCCTGGCTGCCCTCGGCCCGGCGGCCAGCGCGCCGGTGGTGCTTATCTTCGTTTTCGACAGCCTGCTCCTGTTTTCCCTGGTGCCCCTGCTCATGTCCGTGGCGGGCCTGGAGAGGCTGAGCCCCGGCGCGACGATCAGGCGGATCCTCTGGCGGGTTGTCACGCACCCCTTCAACGTGGCGACGGCGCTGGGGATCACCGCGAGCTATCTCCACCTGGAGCTGCCGACGGCGCTCAATCAGATCGTCACCTGGCTCTACGGATCGGCCGCGCCCTGCGCCCTGTTCCTCCTAGGGGTCACGGTGGCCATGCGGCCCATGGGGCGCATTCCGGGCGAGGTGCCGGCCCTGGTGCTGATCAAGCTCGTCCTGCACCCGCTTCTCTTGTGGGCCTTGCTCTCGGCCCTCGGAGATTTCGGCCAGACCTGGACCTATGCGGCCGTGACCATGGCGGCGTTGCCGCCCGCCCTCAACATCTTCGTGATCTCGACCCAGTACAATGTGGGCGTGGAGCGCGCCTCGGCCTGCGTGCTGATCGGGACCCTGGCCTCGATGGTGACCCTGACGGCCGTTCTCTATCTCATCAATACCGGCCTGCTGCCCTACGACCTGTTTCCTTAGGCGGCCGCTCCCTGCATGAGCCGGGGCGCTCCCACATGCGGGAGCACGCCCTCGCGCATGATCGCGCGGCGCAAGGGGCCGATATTGCTCACGGCCAAAAGGCCTGCCCCTCTCAGGAAATCCGCCGGCAGGAGCCCTGAGAGAAGGGTCCGGTTGAGGCTGTCCACCGCCGTGGTGCGCAGGCGAACGTCGAGATCGCGGCCGCGCTGGTACTGGCTCAAGGTCTCGTCAGAGCCCGGCTCCCGGCCCTCGGCAAAAGCGTCCACCACCGCGTCCCGCAACGCAGCGACATCCCGAAGGCCGAGATTCAGCCCCTGTGCCCCGATAGGCGGGAATACATGGGCTGCCTCGCCGACGAGAGCCAGGCGGCGCGACCAGTAACGGTCGACGGACATTCCGCTCATGGGCACGAGCCCTCGCGGGCCGTCGACCCGCATGGCGCCGAGAAGCGACTGCGCCTGCCGCTCGATGGCGCGGGCGAGCGCCCCGTCGTCGAGACCGGCCAGGCGCTGCGCCTCCGGGGCGCTCGTCACCCACACGAGGCTCGACCGGCGGCCGGGCAGGGGGACCAGGGTGAAAGGGCCGTGGCGGGTGTGGAACTCGGTCGAGGCCTCCCGATGGTCCCGGTCATGGGCCAGGATCGCCGTGACCGCCGCCTGGGGATAGGACCAGGTGCGGGCGTTGATGCCCGCAATCTGGCGCAGCTTCGAGTTTCGCCCGTCGGCGGCCACGACAAGGCTCGCCTCCATAGCCGAGCCGTCGGCGAAGGCGATGGCGGCAAACCTGTCCCCCGCCTCGAAGCCGGTGGCCTGCCGGGACAGGATGGTCAGGTTCCCGTACTCCCCGGCGGCCTCCGCCAGCCTTTCGATGAGCGTCGCGTTCTCCACATTCCACCCGAAGGCGTCGAGGCCGATTTCGCGGCAGGAAAACGACACCGGCGGCGGCCGGAAGAGGCTGCCTGTATCATCGATAATCCGCATGATCTCGAGCGGCGCGGCCTCCGGGACCAGCCTGGGCCACACGGCCAGGGCCTCGAGAAAGCGGATCGAGCCGTTGAGAAGGGCGACCGTGCGCCCGTCCCGCCGAGCGTCGAGCCCGCCGACGAGAGCCGTCCTGAAGCCGTCCCGGGCGAAGGCGAGGGCGGCGGTCAGGCCGACGGCGCCGGCGCCCACGATGGCGATGTCATAGGGTTGTTCGGTCACGGGTTTCTCATCGGGAGCTGTGGACGGGTCGCGGACTCATAATAAACCATGCATTCGCCATTGCCGATCGGTGCGGCCCGTCCCTATGATCGTTCCACAGGGAAGGAACCCCAAGCGGAGCCTGCCCGGATCCGCCCAGGCTACCATCCGATGTGCCTATTCATTTTATCGTCTTCAACCTTTCAGTCAGAGTCATAGTGCGTGAAGGCAGAGGTTTCATCATCGGGACAGCCCCTCGTCCAGCTCAAACGCATCAGCAAGCGCTATGGCGATCTCCTGGCCAATGACGGCATCGATCTGGCGATCGGGCCGGGCGAGATCCACGCGCTCCTGGGCGAGAACGGGGCCGGCAAATCCACCCTGGTGAAGATCCTCTACGGGGTCATCGAGCCGAGCGCCGGCGAGATCCTGTGGGAGGGCCGCCCCGTGTCCATCGCCTCGCCCGTGGAGGCGAGGGCGCTCGGCATCGGCATGGTGTTCCAGCACTTCTCCCTGTTCGACGAGCTGACGGTGGCCGAAAACATCGCCGTGGCGCTCTCGGGCGAGTGGAACCTGTCCATGGTCCGGAGCCGGTTGAGCGAGATCAGCCGGACCTATGGCCTCGCGCTCGACGCCGACCGGGCCGTGTGGACCCTCTCGGCGGGCGAAAGGCAGCGCATCGAGATCGTGCGCTGTCTCCTGCAAAACCCCCG
>DASQTM010000035.1:0-2849 GCA_035641875.1 Microvirga sp.
CACGCGCATCCTCCCTCCCCAAGGGGAGAGGGGTCGCCCTCTCCGATCAAAGCTCAGCGCATGGTGAGCAGAAACGTGAGCGCCTCACCTTGAACCCGCACACCCTCACCCCGTCTCACTCACGCGAGCGACCCTCTCCCACCCGGGAGAGGGGTTCTCAAGCCACGCCGCACTCGCGGGACGGCTGCCTCCGCGAGCATCAAAGGCCGAACGGATAGGTCTCCGGCATGCCCTTGCCGTGGGCGTGGGTGAGCGGCGTGACGGCCCTGGTTTCGTCGAACCACACGAAGGCGTCGAACTGTTCGGCCATGACGGCTTCGAAATAATGGCTGTAGAGCTCGGTCTCCGGCCGGTAGACCACGCCGATGGCGCGCTCCAGGCGCGGGCGGGCCAGGACCCCCTTCAGCTCCTCCTGTCCGTTCTCGCGCCAGTCGGTGAGGAAGCGGCCGAGGCCGGCGTCGCGGAAGATGCGCTCGTGGCTGTCGGGCCTGGCGGGCCGCACGTCCTTGACCTCCATGGGATCGTCCCAGTCGCTGGCGGCGGCCACCGTGCCGCGATCCGTGCCGAAGCCGATGAGAACCGCATCGCCCCCGTACGCCTTGCGGCAGAGTTCGCCTATATTGAACTCGCCCTGCCAGCCCATGGCCGTGGCGGCGGCGTTGCCGATGTGGGAATTGTGAGCCCAGACCACGGCCCGGGCGTTGTCGCGGCGCGCCAGCAGGCTCTGCAGGGTTTCGAACATGTGCCGGTCGCGCAGGTTCCAGGATTCCGTCGCGCCCTCATACATGATGCGGTAGTAGTGCTCCGCCGCGTGGACGATCTTGGCGTTCTGGACCGCGTCGAAGAACGCCTCGCCCCCATCCGCCTGCAAATACTCCATGCGCTTGTCCAGGATGGTGTGAAGCTGGCGCAGCAGGGCTTCGTCGCAGGGCTTCTTCTGCCCGGTATGGACGGCGCGCCCGTAGCGGGCCGGGTCCGACTGCCAGGGGCTGAGGCAGCCGTAGCGCCCCCTCGCCTCCCGGGCGGCGTCGGGATCAACCCCTTCGAGATAGTCCAGGACGGCCCGGATCGAGGAGTTCAGGCTGTAGACGTCGAGGCCGCGAAACTCGGCGCGGCTCTCCTCCGGGCGTTCCCGGTTGTGGTCGCGCATCCAGTTGACGAAATCCGCCACCTCCTCGTTGCGCCACATCCAGGTGGGAAAGCGCTCGAAGGCGGCGTCGTCCCCGTCGGGAACGGGCCGGTGCCGCACATAGGCGTCGATCCGGGCCGCGTCGGGCCAGTCGGCCTCCACGGCCACGATGGTGAAGCCGTGATGCTCGATCAGGCGCCGCGTGATGGCGGCGCGCGCCCGGTAGAACTCGGAGGTGCCGTGGGTGGCCTCGCCCAGCAGCACCACCTTGGCGTCGCCGAAGCGGTCGAACATGGCGCCGAAAGCGCCCTCATTGTCCAGGAGCGGCAGGGGCTCCCCCTGCTCGCGCACGACCGCGACCGCCTCTTGGATCGAGGCATCGTTCTCGCTCTGCTTCCAGGAAAACCGGGCCATTGTTTGCACCTCCCGACGAATCGGCTTCGCGTCGGACTAACGAGCGCTCGGTGCTCCTGTTCCTTGATGAGAGTCTGAGCCTCACACCCTCAACCTCATCCTGAGGAGCCGCGGAGCGGCGTCTCGAAGGAGGCTCCAGAGAGCGCTGGAGACGCTCCGCGCCGGGCGAAGTCCGGACCTTCGAGACGCGAGCAAGCTCGCTCCTCAAAGTCTGGCTCATCCTGCGCCACGCGAGCCCTCCTCCCCCTTGTGGGGAGGAGGTGGAGGTGGGGGTGTGTGCGAGTGCCTATGTAGGTCTGGCGCTGACACCCCCACCCTGGCCCTCCCCACAAGGGGGAGGGAAAAGGAGGCGTGGTTCCGCGCCATGGATTCCCTTCCTGGCGGGCTGACGCCCGCGACCGCTTCGCTCCGGCCGGTTCGGTTCGGAGAACCGGCAGAATGACACGGAGGGTGCAAGTTCAAGTGTCATCCTGCCGATCCTGTCGGATTGGACCGGCGAGCCGAAGGCGAGGGAAGGGGATCTATTCACACCCGCAACGCAAGCCTTCCTCCCCACAAGGGGAAAGGAGCGTCACATCTTGACGAAGCAGACTCTCAGGATGAGGGCCATGGGGGTGCTGAAGCCTTGGTGAGCCAGCCCCTCATGCGACGGCCATGGCCTCCATGATGGCGGCGAACGCCTCCTCGGCCGCGATCACGGTAGCCATCTGGACCGTATGGGCGAACCGGTAGGCCTCGCCATAGATGGTTTCGTCCGGGAACTCGGTGATCAGCGTGAGCGGCGTCGGGTGGCGCGTCTCCGCCGTGATCAGGCACGGCACGTGGTTGATGATCTCATAGGGCGTTCCGCCCGAATGGATGGCGCAGATCTCGATCTGGCGCCGGTTGAATTCGGCCAGCCCCGGCACCGCCGACAGGCCCGTGGTGACGGCTTCGATCAGCGTCCGGGCGGCCGGGGTCCAGGACGGGTGATGGCGCATGATGAGGAAGAAGCCTTTCGGGATCGACCAGAGTTCGAATCCCCGCGGCAGGTAGCCGGTGAAGGGCCTTGTCCATTCATGGGCCGGATAGCCGTGGAGGTTGATGTGGAGCTGCGCGCCCGACAGCTCCAGCGCCCGGTTGCGCGCGCCGATCTCATGGACCGGCTCGTCCCGGCCGAACTCCAGGTCGTTGCCCAGCGAGGTGTAGCGCGCCGCGTGGTGCATGTGGCGCGGGTTGGCCTCGCAGAGCCGCCCGTGCAGGGCATAGCCGTCCGGGTTCTCCACCGGGATGTAGGCGATGTGGGCCTCGGGCTTGTCGAGGAGCC
>DASQTM010000036.1:0-5481 GCA_035641875.1 Microvirga sp.
CCCGCCGCAACCCCGCCGCCCCGGTCAACCGCAACCGGGAGACGACTCCCGACTTCTATCTCGACTGGGCTTTCGAGCAGGTGAAGGCGCTCGCCACCGAGAAGAAGCTTGGCCAGGACCGGGTGCTGATCGTCAAGACACCCCTGGACACCAACCTTCAGCGGCACGCGGAGCAGACCCTGGAAGACATGCTTCGCCAGCACGGCCGCCAGTACAAGGCCGGCCAGGGGGCCATGGTCGTCATGGACGTGGACGGCGCCGTCAGGGCCATCGTCGGCGGGCGGGACTATGGCCAGAGCCAGTTCAACCGCGCCACCGACGCCCTCCGTCAGCCCGGCTCGTCCTTCAAGCCGTTCGTCTATGCGGCGGCCATGACCACCAATCCGAAGCTGCGGCCGAACTCCGTCGTGGTCGATCAGCCGATCTGCCTCGGCAACTGGTGCCCGCAGAACTACGGCCGCTCCTTCTCCGGCAGCATGCCCCTGGTGTCGGCGCTCGCGCGCTCGATCAACTCGATCCCGGTCCGCATGTCCCTGGAAATCGGCAAGGGCAACGCCAAGGCCGGACGCGCGGTCATCATCGACACGGCCAAGCGGATGGGCCTCGTCCACCCGCTCTCCGACTCGAGCTCGCTCCCCATCGGCGCCGCCGAAGTGACGGTCATGGACATGACCGCCGCCTATGCGGTCTTCGCCAACGGCGGCAGGAGAGCCGATCCTTACGCCACCTGGGAGGTGCGCAACTCCTCCGGCGAGATCATCTATCGGCATGATCGCGCCGTTCAGCCCAAGCAGGTGCTCGAGACCCGCGTCGTCAACGACATGAACTTCATGCTGAACAAGGTTGTCGAGGAAGGCACCGGCAAGCGCGCGATCCTCGAAGGCGTCAAGGCCGCCGGCAAGACAGGCACCACCAACGCCTATCGCGACGCATGGTTCGTCGGCTATACCGGCAACCTCGCCGCCGCCGTCTGGTACGGCAACGACGACCACAGCACCATGAACGACATGACCGGCGGCACCCTTCCGGCGATGACCTGGAAGGAAGTGATGGCGGTGGCCCACCAGAACCTGGAGATCCGCCCCATCCCCGGCCTCGAGCCGGAGAGCGCAGCCCGCGTGGCCTCCTCGAAAAGTCCGGCGGCTGATCAGGCTCAGAGCCCCTCGCAGGCCTATCTGGCCGGCACCCTGTCCCGCAGGTCCTATGAGGTCCTGGGCGGTATCGGCTCGCTCTTCCAGTCGGCCGGGCAATCCGTCTCCACGGTCAGCCAGGCGACCGACGCCTCGCGCCAGGTGGCGATGCCTTAAGGATGGAAGGTGAGGCCATATTGACGAAAGCCTCGGAGGCCGCTTCCATGCGCGGCGCCTCCGTGAGCCCCTTGCCCGTGACCTCCAGATCCGTTCCTACCGTGCTCCTGATCCTCTATGCGCTCCTTCTCGCGCTGGGGCTCGGGCTTGGGTCGGCCTATCTGGCCTTGAACGGCGACCCACCCTTCGGCAGCCTTCGCGTAGGCCCCTGGACGGTATGGCCCAAACTTGGCTCGCCCGAGGCCGATCCCTATATGCGGGCGATCATCGCCCGACGCGGCGACGTTCCGCTCGCGACCGGCGAAGGGATCGCCCTGTCGGCCCGCGTCGACAGCAGTGGCCGGGCCCTCGATTCGAATTGCTCGTACCGCATCGGATTCGTGATGCCCGCCGCCCGGCTGTGGACATTGACCCTCTATGACGAGAGGGGGCGGCTTCTCGTGTCCGAACTCGGACGCAGCAGTTTCACCTCCGCCGAGATTGTCCGCGATGCGGATGATCGCTTCACCCTTGCCTTGTCGCGAAATCTGCAGCCGGGCAACTGGCTCCAGCTTCCGCCCTCCGGCTCCTTCCAGGCGGTCTTGCGTCTTTACGATCCGCCCGGCGCGGCAGCCGCCATTCTCAGCGAAAGCACCTTCCCGGCCATCGAACACGTCGGGTGCGGAGCATGAGGAACCGCGGCCGTTTCCTCATCGCCACCTTGTGCGGCCTCGTGATCGCGGCGGGCGTTCATATCGTGGCGATCCTCGCCAGCCCCTCCTTCGCCGAGCAGGACACCTTCGGCAGAGTCCAGTCGACCCTTACCGCCGACACCGCGCAGATCATCAGCGCGCCTGGGGGGCAAAACACCTGGCTTCCCCTGCCCGATCCTGCCGTGGCGGTGGCCGCCTGCGCCTTCGATCTCCGCGACGGCCCCATGCGGGTGGCCGCCAAGACGGGATCGCTCATCCTGTCCTTCTCGTTCCACACGAAGACGGGCGGCGTCTTCTTCGCCGTCACCGACCGCGCCGCCGTGCGCGGAGAACTCGAGATCGTGGCCATGACGGCGCGCCAGCTCGATGAAGCACGTGCGGCGGAGGACGAGAACGAGCCCTCCCGCGACGTGCGGATCGTCGCTCCCGAGCAGCAGGGCTTCGTCATCGTGCGCGTCGCGGCCCCGACCCCCAGCCTGCGCGCCCAAGCCGAGGAAGCGGCGAAGGCCGTTTCCTGTGCGGCGGACCAGGACGTTGCGGGCTGATGCCCTGGCGGCCCATGACCGCACAGGACCTGGACAGGGTGCAGGTCTTGGCGGATGCGATCCATCCTGATCATCCCGAAGGCAAGGACGTGTTCACTGAGCGCCAGCGCCTTTATCCCGAGGGCTGCCATGTGCTTGCCGTGGAGGGATGTCTCGTGGGCTACGCCATCGCCCATCCCTGGCAGTTGGGCGAGCCGCCGCCCTTGAATTCACGGCTTGGCGCGATTCCTCACGAGGCTTCGACTTACTATATCCATGACGTCGCTCTTCTGCCGGAAGCGCGCGGCAGGGGATATGCGTCGCAGATTGTCGAGCGGCTGGCGGAACATGCGCGTGGGGCCGGCCCTCACAATCTCTCGCTGGTCGCCGTGAACAGGTCGCAAATGTTCTGGGAGAGGCTGGGCTTCCGTGCAACGGCTGTTCCAGGCCTGGACGGGAAGCTTTTAAGCTATGGATCGGATGCGGTGCTGATGGTGCGCGATCTGACGAAGGCAAGGGACTGACGCCGCAGATGATATTGCCTTATCTGCACACAGGGATCAGGAGCGGCGGCGGCTGCTTGGCCCACGGGAAGCGAAGGGCCGGGACGGACCGGGATTCGGCGCTGGCCTTTCATAGCGAACACCCGTGAAGAGAAGAATTTCACCCCTCGGCTCGTTGGCGGCCAACGAACGTTGCGGTCTCTCAGCGGCATCCGGGAATGCGATCACCACTGCGGGCGACCTCGTCCAGACGTCCTGCATTTTTCCCTCCTTATAAATGGCTACCGCTTGCCTCGACCACTGCTCCCACAAGAGGTGACCTATGGTTAACAGTCTGTTTCCAGCAGCAGGTCAGAGCGCGAAAAATGCCCTGCTCGCCTGGAATCAACCTTTACGGCCTCGCTTCTGTTCCGCCTGGGAACGATCACGATTCTGACAATTTCAAGCGGGCTGAGGATAGGCTCGATGTATGTCGCTTCCACGTCGCGCGGCCGATGAGCCTCGACACCATTGAAACATTGGGTCTTCGGCTTGTGCCGGGAGAGGATCGCGCGACAACCGCGATCCCATGGCAGTGTGACTCGTGACGTAGCGCAGGCGCCGGCATTCTCCCGGCAGCTTATTCGTTGGACGCCAGATCGAGGAAATGGCGGCCTGCCCGGTCATCCACCTCTACCAGCCAGAGATCGGTATCGAAGCGCAGCTCGCGCGTCATCCGCTCCTCCACATCAAGGGGTGTCACGGCCTGGAGAACGGGCATGAAGAGACGCTCGCCGCTGTCATCGACAAAAAGCTGCGGCGCGGGACCGTAGAGGCTTGCCGTGCCGTCGAGATGATCAACCTTCACGAAGACCGCACCGGCCTCCGCCGCGCCGCGCCTGCGCAATACGGCGTCGACTCCCTCCACGCCGCAGCGGCGCAGATAGGCGGAGACCCAGAAGTCCGAGCGAAGTCTTGACACTATGGGACCGCGATTCCCGACGCCGCCGACAACTCGCGCAGGGTGCGCGCGCTGAACTCGCCCGTCGCCGGCAGGCGACGGTCCTGCTCGAAACGCTCGATCGCCTGGCGCGTTCCCGCTCCCATAACGCCATCGGCCTTGACGGCGTATCCCAGTTTCGCAAGCGCCCGCTGACCGGCCATGATCACATCGCCGGCGTCCGCTCTGCCGACATTGGCAGGCGGCTTCGGCACGGGTCCGCCCATACGGATGATCTCGGCGATGGGGTCGCGCGTCGGGGGCGCTTTCATGGGCGCGGCAGGCACGGCCTGGGGCGCCGGCTGCGGCGCCTTCGGATGAGCCGTTGCGGCAGGGCCGGCGTCGCCGCCGTTGCGGATCAGATCGGCGATCCCTCCTCTCGGCGGGGGCTTCGGCGTGGAGACATTGGGCGCGGAAGCCTGAGGGGGCGTGGCGGGCGCATGTAAAGCAGGCGCCTCCTGCATGGGCGTGAAAGCTTGCGTCTCGTCGAATGCGGGAGCCGGGCGAGCGGGAGGCAGAAGCCGTGACTGCGCGGGCATGGGCGCGGCATCCCGCTGCGTGAAGAGCGGCGCGGGATGGGGCGCCGTCTGGTGCACCAGGGCGTTCCAGGCGATTGCGCCGCCGCATCCGGTCAGCAGAACAGCGGCGACGATTTGGCGTGGATGGCCAAGGACGAACGACATCGCGCGCTCGCCGGCGCTGATCTTCTTCGGTTTGGGCCTGATGGCGGATTTCCGCCGAACAGGGGCGGACAGCACGAAATCATCGTCAGGTCGAGCGGCAAGAGCTTCACGCAAGGAGGGTCATCCTGTCTTCAAAACAAGTCTATCATGGTTTGAGCGCGCCTCCTCCGGGACGGATCCCTTGACGGCTGCGCGGCGAGCATCGACCGGCAGGCTGATCCTGACGCAGACGCCGTTGCCGGGCGCGCCCATCATTCGTATGCGGCCGCCATGCAGGGCAACCAGCCCGCGGATTGCGGAAAGGCGGAGGCTGCTTTCTGTCTCGCGCCTGTTGCGTATCGGATCGTGATGGAACGGCCTGCCGAGGCGCGGGAGATCCGATTCGGCCATGCCCGCCCCGCGCACGCTCAGAATCACTGCCTCTCCGTCACTGCGGGCGTCCACGCTCACATGACCGTCTCGCGGCGTGCTTTCCATGACGTCGGAGAGAAGGTTAAGGAGAGTCTGGCGGCAAGCGCGGCGGTCGGCCACCAGATGGGGCAATCCGGGTGCGAGAGCATGGCTTAGGGCGATGCCGGCCCGCTGCGCAGGCAAGGTCATCTCCCTGCAGCATTCCTGCACGAGATCGGCCATGTCGAACTCGCCAAAAGTCAGGCGGTAGCGGCCGGCCTCGATGGATGAGAGATCGAGCGCCGCATTCACCGTCTCGAGCATGTGCTCGCCCGATTGATGGATGAGCTCGGCATAGCTCTGCCCCCGGTCAGCAAGGCTTAGGCCACTCCTCCCCGTAAGG
>DASQTM010000037.1:0-3223 GCA_035641875.1 Microvirga sp.
CCGCCACTCCTGCAGGGTGACCGTCTTTTCCGCGGCCGGGAGTCCGAGCAGCCGGGAGGCCTGGCTCGACCAGCCGCCGACGCCTTTGGCGTGATCGTACCACCAGGTGCCCATGTGGCCCGCATCTAGGGCCAGACGCACCTGTTCCTCGCTGGCCTGGAGGGCTCTCTGGCGCTCGTCCACATCGTCCATCAGATCGTTGAAGGCGTGAGCCAGGATGCCGAGTTCGCCGGCATTGCCGCGCAGCTTGATGCGCGCCTGATAATTGCCCTGGCGCCACGCCCGAATCGTATTCGTCATGATCTCGAACGGCCGCGTGATGAACGTGCGGCTGATGAGCCCCGACAGGGACAGGGCGAGAATGAGAGCCGCCGCGATGAGCAGGAAGCCGCGTCGCGCCGCCCGGTTGATCTGATCGAAGGCCGCCCTCGTGGACAGGCCCGCACTCACGTAGATATCAACCGGCGGCACCTTGAACGGAAGATAGCCCATGATGCGCTTGACGCCGTCGATGCTGATGGTTTCGAACGCGCCCACCGTGCCCGCGGCCGCATGGGGCATGGCCGAGGGAGGAACCACGGTTCCCACGAACCGCTCCGGATGGGGCTCGTGGGCGAGGATGACGCCGTCGCGGTCCGTGATCATCACCGAGCCGTCCGCGGGCAGGACCCGCTCCCTCATCTTCTCGTTCAGCCAGCGCAGATCGAGGGCGGCGGCGACGACGCCGACCACGTCGCCCCTGTTGTCTCTGATCGGCACGGCCAGGGGCAGGACGGGGCGGTTCGTCAGCTCGCCTTCCTCGAAGTTGCGCTTGTACCGGCCCACGACGAAGCTTCTGGTCGCAAGGGCGTTCTGGAAGTAGAGCTCGACGCTGTACCGGCGCCTCGTGTCGACGGTGCCCGACGGGCGGCAGCGCACATAGCCGTTGAGATCGATGGCGACGAAAGACAGGAGATAGGGGACCTTCTCCTGAATCGCTTTCAGATAAGGGCTGCAGGCAGCGGTGTCGAAGGAGCGGATCGAAGGCGTCTCGTCGACGGCGAGCAGGAGGCCGTGAACGCCGTCGAAGATGCGCTCGAGCTCCGCGCCCGCGAGCCGGGCCTGGCGGATGGCGAGCTCCGTGACTTCGGCTTCCCGGGCCCGGCGCAGGGAGACCTCCGTATAGGTCCATATGGCGATCGCCGGCAGAACCGAGATCAACGCCAACAGGAGCAAACGCCTCGTCAGTGTCATGCCATTGCCCAGCTTCGATTGGGCAGGGGACCATAAAGATGGCCGGGCGTCCACCCCGTAATAACCAAGGATTGTCCCGGATGAGCTTGCATCCGCCGCCGGGAGGTGTCAGGGGAGCCAGAATGGCTCTTCCTCCTCTTCTCCTGCTTCAGGACACAGCGCTCACCTTCGGCGGAACCCCGCTGATCGAAAGCGCCGAATTGTCGGTGTCGCCCGGCGAACGGGCGTGCCTCGTCGGCCGCAACGGCTCGGGCAAATCCACCCTGCTCAGGATCGCCGCGGGCCTCGTGGAGGCCGACCGGGGCAAGCGCTTCGTGCAGCCCGGAGCCACCATCCGCTACCTGGCGCAGGAGCCGGACCTGAGCGCCTACGCCAGCACGCTCCATTTCGTGGAGGCGGGCCTGGGGCCGGGGGACGACCCGTACCGGGCGCGCTATCTCCTGGATCAGCTCGGCCTGACGGGAGACGAGAAGCCCTCCGGTCTCTCCGGCGGCGAGGCGCGCCGCGCGGCGCTCGCCCAGGTGCTGGCGCCCCAGCCCGACATCCTGCTCCTCGACGAGCCCACCAACCATCTCGATCTTCCGGTCATCGAATGGCTGGAGGGCGAGCTGAAGAGCCTGCGCTCGGCGCTCGTCCTCATCAGCCACGACCGGCGCTTCCTGGAGAACCTGTCCCAGTCCACAATCTGGCTCGACCGGGGCCGGACCCGGCGCATGGACCGGGGCTTCGCCCATTTCGAGGAATGGCGGGACTCGGTTCTCGAGCAGGAGGAGGCCGAGCACCACAAGCTCGGGCGCAAGCTCGTAGCCGAGGCCGACTGGCTGCGCTACGGCGTCACCGCCCGGCGCAAGCGCAACGTGCGCCGCCTCGGCAATCTCCACGCCATGCGTCAGGACTACCGCGACCGCAAGCGCGCCGTGGGCACGATCTCGATGACGGTGGCCGAGGCCGAGCAATCCGGCACCCTGGTGGTCGAGGCCGAGAAGGTCTCGAAGTCATACGGCGAGCGCCCCATCGTGTCGAACCTGTCGTTACGCCTCCTGCGCGGCGACCGCCTCGGCATCGTCGGGCCCAACGGGGCGGGCAAGACCACGCTCATCAACCTGCTCACCGGCGCCCTTGCGCCCGACGAAGGGCGGGTTCGGCTGGGCTCCAACCTTCAGATGGTCACCCTGGACCAGCGCCGCGCGAGCCTCGACCCGGCCGCCACCGTGGCCGAGACCCTCACGGGCGGGCGCGGCGACACGGTGGTCATCGGCGGCCAGACCAAGCACGTGATCGGCTACATGAAGGATTTCCTGTTCTCCCCCGAACAGGCCCGCACGCCCGCAGGCGTGCTCTCAGGGGGCGAGCGCAACCGCCTCATGCTGGCCCGCGCCCTGGCGCAGCCCTCGAACCTCCTCGTGCTCGACGAGCCCACCAACGATCTCGACCTGGAAACCCTCGATCTCCTCCAAGAGATGATCACCGATTATACGGGCACGGTGGTGCTGGTGAGCCACGACCGCGACTTCCTCGACCGCACGGTGAGCTCTGTCCTGGTGTCGGAGGGCGAGGGGCGCTGGGTCGAATATGCGGGCGGCTACAGCGACATGGTCGCCCAGCGGGGGCAGGGGGTCCAGGCCCGCGTCGTCGACAAGGAGGCGAGGCCCAGAGCCGACAAGCCCCCGGCCGCTCCTGTGCCCGCCGCGCCAGCCAGACGCAGGCTCGGCTTCAACGAGCAGCACGACCTCAAGACGCTGCCCAGGAAGATCGAGGATCTGGAGGCCAAGATCGCCAAGGTGCAGGACATCCTCGCCGACCCCGATCTCTACGCCCGCGACCCGGCCCGCTTCCAGAAGGCCATGGACGCTCTAACGGCCTTGCAGGCGGATCTGAGCGCCGCCGAAGAGCGCTGGCTCGAGCTGGAGATGCTGCGGGAGGAGCTGGAGGGGTAAGGCAGAGCCAACCCTCTCCAAGGTAGGAGAGAGGATTCCAGCGCGCCGCCTCC
>DASQTM010000038.1:0-2389 GCA_035641875.1 Microvirga sp.
CCTATCTCAACGTTCCCCTCGCGAAGGCCCAGGTGAGGCGCTTTGCAGACATGGAAGTGTTCGTCGAGATCCAGGACAACATGCGCGGCGAGGATGTGTTCATCATCCAGTCGACCTCGTTCCCCACCAACGACCACCTGATGGAGCTTCTCATTATCACCGACGCCCTGCGCCGCGCCTCCGCGCGCCGCATCACGGCGGTGATCCCCTATTTCGGCTATGCCCGGCAGGACCGCAAGCCCGGCCCGCGCACGCCGATCTCGGCCAAGCTGGTGGCCAACATCATCACCCATGCGGGCGTCGACCGCGTCCTGACGCTGGATCTCCATGCCGGTCAGATCCAGGGCTTCTTCGACATTCCCACCGACAACCTCTACGCGGCGCCCATCCTGGCCCGCGACGTCAAGGAGCACCTCGTCGGCGGCAACCGCATGGTGGTCTCGCCCGATGTGGGCGGCGTGGTGCGCGCCCGGGCGCTCGCCAAGCGCATCGACGCGCAGCTCGCCATCGTGGACAAGCGCCGGGAGCGGGCGGGCGAGTCGGAGGTGATGAACATCATCGGCGACGTGAGCGGCCGCTCCTGCATCCTGGTGGACGACATCGTGGATTCCGGCGGAACCCTGGTGAACGCCGCCGACGCCCTCCTGGATAAGGGCGCGAAGGAGGTCTACGCCTACATCACCCACGGGGTGCTCTCGGGCGGAGCGGTGGCGCGCATCGCCGGCTCCCGGCTGAAGGAGCTGGTCATCACCGATTCCATCATGCCCACCGAAGCCGTGAAGGTGGCCCACAACATCCGGGTCATCAGCATCGCCCAGCTCATGGGCGAAGCCATCGGCCGCACGGCCACGGAAAGCTCGGTGTCGAGCCTGTTCGACTAGGGCTGGCTCCTACCCCGGCAAAGGTCCTGGAGTCCGGCCCCTGAATGTTGTAACCCTCTGAAGCACAGGAGAGGTTCGGCATGCGGCAGATCTCAAGCGCCATCGCCTTCGATGCGCTCTTCCTCTATCCGAGCGCCGACCGGACCATCGGCCCCTGCCTTGCCGGGCACGGCGAGTTCGCGCGGGCGGAGATCGATTTCCTCCGCGACCATCTCCCGCCGGACGGCGCCATTTGCGATGCCGGCGCCAATATCGGCACCGTCTCCATTCCCCTGGCGAAAATGCTGCCGGGGCTTTCCGCCTTCGCCTTCGAGCCGCAACTGCCGATCTACCGGCTCCTCATGAGGAACATCGCTCTCAACGGATTGATGTCGGTCGAGGCTTTTCCATGGGCGCTGGGGGAAGCGGACGGTCTCATCGGGTTCCCGACCCCGTCCCTCGACGCACCGATCAATTTCGGGGCCGTGGGCCGGGGCAGCCTCGAGGGCGACAAGACGCCGGTGATCATCCGCAAGCTCGATTCCTTGAAGCTGCCGCGCCTCGATCTCATCAAGATCGACGTGGAAGGCTTCGACCTGGAGGTTGTGCGCGGAGCCGCGGCGACCATCCGGCGCGACCGGCCGATCCTGTTCTGCGAGGCTCACCCCTCCCCCAAGACCAGGGACCTCATCTCGCTCCTGGGGGAATGGGATTACGAGGCCTACTGGTTCTTCGCGCCTTTCGTGTCGGCCGATCCGGCGAACCACGACCGCAGCGCAGGCAGGATCGTCGGCGACGCCAATATGGCGGCCTTCCCCAAAGGAAGGGAGCCGCGATGGCCCCTGCCCCGCATCGGGACTCCCGAGGAGGATTGGCGCACGCGGGCCAAGGAGTTCGGCTATCTGACGCGCTACGGCTACGGCCGATAGCCCCTGGGCGAGGCCATCGGCCGGACCGCCGCGGAAAGCTCAGTGTCGAGCCTGTTCGATGGAAGACATCCTCGCGGCGCTCGTGGATCCCTTCCCTCGCCGGGGATGATACTTGAACTTGCACCCTCCGTATCATTCCCGGCCGGAGAGGGCGCAAGCCCTCGCAGGGGAAGGGAATCCCCGATCAAGCGGCACCACGGGCTTCCCTCCCCCTTGTGGGGAGGGCCAGGGTGGGGGTGTGAGCGCTTCATTCTGATAGGCTATCGCTCACACCCCCACCTCCAACTCCTCCCCACAAGGGGGAGGAGAGCTCGTCGCACCAACTTGCGCCAGCGAAGCCCCATCTTGGTCGGCTCGCGGCTGAGGGCCCGCTCGCGGCCCAGAGCTGATTGCATTTCCGATCGTCTTCCCCTATAAGCCGCCTCGCGCCCGCTCGACACCCTTGGAGGCACGGGCGCGGACCTCATGGCCGCCCACGGTTCCAGGACCTTGGCGGCCATCGGTTTTTACACTTCCCATTCAAAGGACCACGACCATGAGCGATATGAAGCAAATCAAGGCCGTGGCGCGCGACCGGGCCGGCAAGGGGGCCGCCCGGGC
>DASQTM010000039.1:0-4617 GCA_035641875.1 Microvirga sp.
GAGAGCCTGTCGCGCCTCGGGATAACGACTTGCGCAAGAGGAAGCCCATCTCAGGCAAGCCTGAGATGGGTGGGGAGGAGGGCCTGTCGCGCTTGATGAGCCAGACTTTGAGGAGCAGACGACATCTGCGTCTCGAAGACCTCATCCAGAGGAGCCGCATCGGCGGCGTCTCGAAGGATGATCCAGGGAGCGAGGGAAACGCCACGCGTCCCCTCTCCCATGTGGAAGAGAAAATGGGCGTCTTGCCGGATGCGGCCTCACCGGGCAGCCCCTGGCCCTCACATCAACCCCTCGTCGGGAATGCTGAGGACCGTTCCGCAGGCCTTGCAATGGACCGCATCCCGGTCATGGCGCTGCAGGGCGCAGACGGGACAGGGATGGCGCACCTTGTTGGGCTGCAGCAGAACCTGCACCAGGCGCAGGAACAGGGTCACGCCGAAGATCATGATGACGACGGAGATCAGGTGCCCGAGGGTTCCCGTGAGCGTGATGTCGCCGAAGCCCGTGGTGGTGAGCGCCGCGATGGTGAAGTAAAGCGCGTCGATGTAGTTGCCGATCTCCGTGTTGGTCCAGCGCTGCGTCTCGAAGACGAAGCCGGTCATGACGAAGATGAAGACCGCCAGGTTCACCGACGCGATGATCACTTCCTGGTTCCGGCGAAAGAAGATGCTGTCGGCGCGCAGGCGGGCGAGGAGCTGGTAGGTGTGCAGGAGCCGCACGGTGCGCAGGATGCGGATGAAGCCGATCCCCTCCCCGACGATGGGAGCCAGGAAGGATACGATGGCGGCGGCGTCCGCCAGGGTGATGGGATGCACCAGATCCTTCCACGGGGTGCGGCTGATGGCGAGGCGGGACACGAAATCCGCCAGGACCACGAGGCCCACCACCACGTCGATCCATTCCAGCGCCTGGGAGCGCGGCAGGAAGGACGAGACCACGATGAACAGGATGGTGGTGATGTCGAAGACCAGAAGAGCGTAGCGGAACTGGTGCGCCTCCGGGCTGTCGCCCTCGTAGAGACCTCTCAGCCTGTCGATTACCCTCATGGGGCTCCCTCATCGGTCTCGCAGGGTAACGCTTGTGTCATGGCAGGGTAACGCTGGTAACAGTTTATCCATCGTCGATTTATCTATAAGGCAGAGCTGGAATTCCAACGGCCGCCCGGAACCCGAGCGGCACTCCGCCTTTGCAACGACAAGCTCCGAGACGACCCTGATGCTGAAAGCCTTGATCTTCGACATGGACGGCACCCTGGTGCACAGCGATCCTGTTCACCTGGAAGCTTTCGCGGAAGTCCTGCAGCCCGAGGGAGTGACCATCAGCGAGGACTTCTACCGCGCCTCCATCATCGGCCGCACCAACGAGGCCATCTTCGCCGACCTCCTGCCTCACCTGGACGTCAAGGGACAGGAGGCCTATGCGGACCGGAAGGAAGCCACCTTCCGGCGCATGAGCACGAACCTCAAGCCCTTGGAAGGGCTGCTCGATCTGTTCGGCTGGGCCGAGAGGCGCGGCATCAGGATCGCCCTCGTCACCAATGCGCCGCTTCTCAATGCAACCCACATGCTCGACGTGCTGGGGATCGCAGAGCGGTTCGACGTCAAGATCACCATCGACCAGGTCGCGCGCGGCAAGCCCGATCCCCTGCCCTATCTGACGGCCCTGGAGCGGCTGGGACTGAAGCCCGAGGAAGCCGTCGCCTTCGAGGATTCGCCGTCCGGCATGCGGGCCGCCAAGGGCGCGGGTCTCTTCTCCTTCGGCGTGCTCACGGGCCTCAGCGCGGAGGAGATGCGGGAGATCGGCGCCGACGCAACCATCGACACCTTCCACGACAAGGCCCTGTGGGAGATCCTGGAGCGCAGGCTCGCCGGCTGACCTTACGCCGCATCAGGTCTCTTCGGGTATGAACCGGCTTCCGCGTCCCCGTCGTCGAAGCGCCGCCGCGCCTCCAAAATCTCGTCCCGGTTCTGAATGGCCCATTGGCCCAGGCCCCGCACAGTGTTGAGCAGGGAGCAACCCAGCCCTGTGAGCTGGTAATCCACCCGGGGCGGAACGGTGGGGTAGACGGTGCGCGTGACGAGCCCGTCCCGCTCAAGCCCCCGCAGGGTCAGGGTCAGCATGCGCTGGGAAATTCCGCCGACGATGCGGCGTAACTCATTGAATCTTTTGGGCCCGGTGCCGAGCTGCACCACCACCTGAACGCTCCACTTGTCGCCGACCCGGGACAGGATCTCCGTCACCGTACGGCAATCGGTGGGCACATGAATGTGACCCGGTAACATGAAAGTGCCTCCTTGCGCGGGCCGAGAGAAGTTACTTAATGAGCCCTGGTTACAGAACGGAACTTAGTGATTGTTCCCGCCCTTGGCAACTTCAAGAAAAACAATGACCCTCAAGCTTCACACGATCGTCGCCAGCACCCGTCCCGGCCGGGTCGGACCCAGCATCGCGCAATGGTTCAACGAGTTCGCAGCCGAGCATGGCAAGTTCGACCCGGTTCTGGTGGACCTGGCGGATTTCAACCTGCCTCTCTTCGACGAACCCGAACATCCGATGAAGCAGAACTACCGCCATGCCCATACCAAGGCCTGGGCGGAAAGCGTTCAATCGGCGGATGCTTTCGTGTTCGTGACGCCGGAATACAACTACGCGCCGCCCCCGAGCCTTCTGAACGCCCTGGACTACCTGTCGCTGGAGTGGAACTACGCTCCGGCCGGCTTCGTGAGCTATGGCGGCATTTCCGGCGGACTGCGTTCGGTGCAGGTTGCCAAGCAGATCGTGACGACGCTGAAGATGATGCCGGTTCCGGAAGGCGTGCCCATGCCGATGGTGTTTCAGAACCTTGACGAGAACGGGACACTGAAGCCCGTCGACATCTACAAGGCGTCGGCGGCGACGATGCTCGACGAGCTCCATAAATGGGCCGAGGCCCTCAAGCCCCTTCGCGCCCAGCGCAAGCTCCCGCTCAAGGCGGCGGCGTAGAGACCCCAGCCCTCAAAAAGCGAAGGGCGTCGCTGCTCGTCGCAGCGGCGCCCTTGTTTCATTCTGTTCGCGTCAGGTCCATCAGACCCGCCCGGCGAGCGCGTCCTCGTAGAGCTTGCGGGCGCTCTCCCGGGTGATCGGCACCGGGTTGCCGCCGGCGGTGGGATCGTTCGGGGCCATGTCGGACATCTCGTCGAAGCGACCCGCGTCGATCTTCAGCCCCTCGAGGGTATGCGGCACGCCGAGATCCCGGCGCAGTTGCAGCACCCAGTCGAGGAAGGCCTGGAACGAGGGCTCGAGCCCGAGATAGGCGGCAAGCCGCTCGATCTTCCGCTCAATGGCCTGCCGGTTATAGACCAGCACATAGGGCATGAAGACCGCGTTGGTGAGCCCGTGATGGGTGTCGTAGAGCGCGCCTGCGGGATGCGAGAGCGCATGGATGGCGCCGAGCCCCTTCTGGAACGCGGTGGCGCCCATGGCGGCGGCCGACATCATGTGGGCGCGGGCCTCGATGTCCCGGCCGTCCTTGTAGGCGCGCGGCAGGTATTCCTTCACGAGACGGATGCCTTCCACCGCGATGCCGTCGGCCATCGGATGATAGCCCGGCGCGCAATAGGCCTCGATGCAATGGGCGAGCGCGTCGAGCCCGGTGCCGGCGGTGATGTGGGGCGGCATGCCCACCGTGAGTTCCGGATCGCAGATCACGATCTTCGGCATCATGAGCGGATGGAAGATCACCTTCTTGGTATGGGTGGCCTCCTGGGTGATGACGCCCGCGCGGCCCACCTCCGAGCCGGTGCCTGCGGTGGTCGGCACGGCGATGATCGGCAGGATGCCCTTGGGGTCGGCGCGGGTCCACCAATCGCCCACATCCTCGAAATCCCACATGGGCCGGGTCTGGCCCGCCATGAAGGCGATGACCTTGCCGGCGTCGAGCGCCGAGCCGCCGCCGAAGGCGACGACGCCGTCATGGCCGCCGGCCTTCAGGGCCTCGAGGCCGCGATAGACGTTGGTCTCCACCGGGTTCGGCTTGATGTCGGAGAAGATCGCGGCCTTCAGGCCCGCAGCGGTGAGCTGATCGAGGGCGGCCCGCGTCATGGGCTGAGTGGCGAGAAACGGATCCGTCACGATGAGCGGGGCCGACATGCCGACTGAGCGGCAGGCCTCGGCCAGCTCCGCGATGCGGCCTGCGCCGAAGCGGACGGGGGTGGGGTAGTTCCAGTTGGAGCGGGGAGAAGCGGTCATGGTTTGGCTCAAAGCGCGTGGCGCAGGTGGTAGGATTTGGGACGGGTGAGGGACTCGTAGGCCAGCCGCGACAGGCTCGCGCCGCGGCCCGTGTCCTTCACGCCGGTCCAGGCGAGAGCGGGATCGAGGTAATCGCAGCGGTTCATGAACACGGTGCCGGTCTCAAGCTGCTCGCCGATGGCCTCCGCCGCATCCACGTCGGAGGTCCAGATCGCGGCAGAGAGGCCGTAGGGCGAATCGTTCATGAGGCGGATCGCCTCCTGGTCGCCCGTCACCTTCATGATGCCGACGGTGGGGCCGAAGCTCTCCTCGCGCATGACGCTCATGGAATGGTCGACGCCGGTCAGCACCTGCGGCGCGAGATAGGCCGTGCTGCCGGTATCGGCCGCG
>DASQTM010000040.1:0-9290 GCA_035641875.1 Microvirga sp.
CCCACTCGACCAGGAGCAACGGGTTCGACCCGCCTGTGATCGCCCACATAACCGAGACCCGCCCTTCGGTTGACGACAGGCTTCCATATTTCGTGGCATTCGTCGCCATTTCATGGATGGCGAGGCCCAGGGCCAGAACCGCCCCCGGCTTGAGTTCGATCTCAGGCCCGCGCAGGCGGATGCGCTGCCTTAAGAGATCCTGATACGGATCGAGCTCGTTTCTCAGCACGTCCCTCAGGAGCGCGCCCTTCCAGCTCGCGGAGGTGAGAAGATCGTTGGTCTTGGCCAAGCCCTGCAGGCGGCCGAGGAAGGCGTCCCAGGCCCTCGGATCGCCGTGCTCGGCGGAGCGCCGGGTCAGGGACGCCACCGACTGCACCGTGGCCAGGGTGTTCTTGACCCGATGGTTCAGCTCATGAAGCAGGAGCGCCTGGCGCTCGTCGGCCAGGCGCCGCTCCGTCACGTCCTGCGAGAAGCCCACCAGGGAGAACTGGCCGTCGGGTGCGATGCGCGTGCGCCCGCCGACGCGGATCCAGTGCTCGCTCCCGTCGGGCCAGATGATCCGGTACTCCACATGGAGATCGGACCGGTGCGCCAAGGCCTCGGCGAAGACCTCCGCCTGTTTTGGCCGATCCTCGGGATGGATCGAAGACACCAGATCGGCGTAGGTGAAAGGCTCATCCGGGCGACGGCCGTAATTGGTGCGGCAGGTCTGCGAGCTCTGATAAGCTCCCGTCGCTGGGATGTACTCCCAGCTCCCGAGATCGCCGACGTCGAGGGCCAGATGGAGGCGCGCCTCGCTGTCGGCAATGCGTTCGAGAACCTCGTCGCGGGCGCGCTCCTGCTGCCGGATCGCGGCGGCCGCCTCGGCGAGCGCGGTCTGGATCGTGCCGAATTCCTGGACGCGGGTCGTGGGCTCGGCGACCGGCTCGCCCCGGCCGAGGGCCCGGGCGGCTCCGACGAGCTGGTCCACGGGTTTGGCGATCGCCCGAGACAGGAGGGCCGCCAGGACGAGACCGGCGGGAAGGACGCCTGCCAGGAGCAGAAGCCAGAACAGGGGACGCCGAAACGATGCCGCAAGCTCGCTCGTCGGCATGCTGATTACGAAGGACCAGCCATGGGCCTGCGATCGCTGGAAATAGGTCCGGACGGGAATCCCGTCCAGGGTGACGCTCTCAACATGCCCCTGGGAGGCTGCGGCGAGGGCTTCGCGAACCGCGGGACGGGCGTATTGTCCGACGAATTGCTCCGGCGATCGGGAGCGGGCGACGATGCGGCCGCTCCGGTCGAGAACGGCCGCGTTCCACCCCTCGGGGATGCGCTGGTCCGTGATGAGCTTCTGGAACGCCTCGGGACCGATGGCGGCGGACAGGATGTAGGCCACCCGGTCATCGACGATCACCGGAACATCGAGGGTGACGAGGGGCTGCGCCGTCACCGGGCCGACATAGAGATCGGACAGTTCCGCCCTGCGGGTCTCCTGAACCCGCCGCAAGGTTTCCAGCCTGGCGCTGTCCGGCTGGGCGACGCCGTAGGCCACGCGGGTATTGAGCACGACCCGGCCGCCGGGTTCGATGAGAGCGACCCAGGAGGGATTGGCAAGCCCGGCGTCCCTCGCCTGCCGGTGGAAGGCCGCAAAGTCGCCGCTGCGGATGGAAGGCGACAGGGCCAGGATCCGCAGGGCAGCCTCCGCCTTCTCGATCTCGCGTTCCAGCGACGCCGCGAGGGCGCGGGTGGATTCCTGCAGCCGCAGATCGGTGGCCTGCTGTTCCGCCCGGTAGCCGGAATACAGGCCGCCCGCCGCCACCAGTATGGCCGGCAGGGCAAGCGCGAGAACCAGGCCCAGGAGCACCTGCCGCAACGAGGTCCGGGCGCCTTGGGAGCGCTCCTCCGCCGGCGGAGGGGGGATCGCGGCGGCTCCGGTCCCCTCGGTCATGGGGCGACCTCTTGAACGGGCATGGTGACGCGCACCAGGGTGGGCGGCTCGTCCTGCGGCCATTCCACCTTCGCATCGAGCTGGCGCGCCAGAGCCTTCAGGATGGTGCCCGAGGCGCTCTCCCGCGCGGCGCGCTTCTCCTCGAGGCTGAAGGCCTCGTCGGAAAGCTGGAACAGCAGGCTGCCCTCATGGATGTTCATGGTCAGCTTCAGCTTGCCGTGCCTGTCCCTGTAGGCATGGGCGAGGGCATTGACGACGATCTCGTTGAACAGCAGCGCCATAGGGGCCGCCTTGGCCGCCTCCACTTCCACGTCCTCCACGTCGAATTCCAGGCGGATGCTCACGCCCCGAAGCCCTGCGGTCAGCTCCTCGCACAGGCCCTTGGCGAAGCTTGCCGCATGGAAGCGGGCCGATCCCCGGCCGTCGTAGAGATCCCGGTGAGCGGCCGCCAGCGACTGGAGGCGGCCCCTCATGTATCCGAGCACATGACGCACGTCGTCGGTCCCGGCCTGACGGATCTCGATGCCGATCAGGGACAGGAGGAGCTGCAGGTTGTTCTTCACCCGGTGGTCAAGCTCGTGCAGGAGCGCCGTGCGCTCGTCGAGAAGCCGATGCAGGGCCTCCTGGGCGCGCCGCCTTTCCTCCCGCTCGCGGGCCTCGGCGAGGGCGCGCAGGATGGTGGCCGGCAGCCGCTCCAGCCGCTCCTTCAGAACGTAGTCGGTCGCCCCCCGCTTCATGGCCTCGACCGCCACCTCCTCGCCCAGGGCCCCGGACACGAAGATGAACGGCGTTCCGGGGCAGTGCTCCCGCACCAGGGCGAGCGCGCTCAACCCGTCGAAGGCGGGCAGCCGGTAATCGGCCAGGATGAGGTCCCAGCCCCGGTCCCGGATGGCCCCCATGAACTCGGCGGCGGAGACCACGCGCTCCACCGTCAGTTCGAGCCCGGCGCCGGCCAAGGCCTCCGTCACCAACTCGGCATCGAGCGCGCTGTCCTCCAGGAGGAGGACGCTCAGCAGGCGAGCCGATTGAGAGGAAGCCGACCGGTCCATCAGACCTCCGACCGGCCGTTGCGGGGCGGCGGCGGCTCGTTGAGGATGGCCCAGAACACGCCGAGGTCCTGGATCGCGTCGAAGAACTCGCGGAACCCGACCGGCTTCACCACGAAGGCGTTGACCCCCAGCTCATAGCTGCGGACGAGATCGCTCTCCTCCCGCGAGGAGGTGAGCATCACGACGGGGGTATGCCGCAGGCCCGGGTCGGCCTTGACCGTCTCCAGCACTTCGAGGCCGTCCACCTTGGGCAGCTTGAGGTCGAGCAGGACCACGGCCGGGTCGCTCGTGTTGCGGCTCTCGTGCGCGCCGCGCCGGTAGAGGAAGTCGATGGCCTCCTCGCCGTCGCGCACCACCACGACCTCGTTGGCAAGCTGGCTCTGCTCCAGGGCGGCCAGGGTCAGTTCAATATCCTTCGGGTTGTCTTCGACCAGAAGGATAGGCTTCAGTTCCGGCATTCACGCCGCTCCTTCGATATAGGGCAAGGAAACATAGAAGGTTGCGCCCCGGTCGAGCGCGCCCTCGGCCCAGCTGCGCCCCCCGTGCCTTTCAATGATTCGGCGAACATTGGCCAGCCCGATTCCGGTGCCCTCGAATTCCTCGACCCGGTGCAGGCGCTGGAAGACGCCGAACAGCTTGTTGACATACTTCATATCGAAGCCGACGCCATTATCCCGCACGAAAAAGATCACTTCCTCCCCCTCGCGGGTCGCCCCGACTTCGATCTGGGCGGTGGCCCGGGGCCGGGTGTACTTGACCGCATTGCTGAGGAGATTCTCGAACACCAGCCGGATCAGGACCGGATCGGCCACCACAGAGGGCAGCTCCGCGATGCGCCAGGCGATCCGGCGATCCTTGGCTTCCATCATGAGCTTCTGGCGGATCTCCTCGATGAGCGGCCCCACCTCCATGCGCCGGGGCTTGAGCGCCGTGCGGCTCATCTGCGAGAAGTTGAGCAGGCTGTCCACGAGGGTTCCGGCCGTGAAGGCGGAATCGATGATGGTGTCCACGTAGCGCCTGCCCCGCTCGGTGAGATTGTCCCCCTCCTGCTTCTTCAGGAGCTCGGAAAAGCCGACGATGTGGCGAAACGGCGCGCGCAGGTCGTGGGAAACCGAATAGGAGAAGGCCTCCAGCTCCTTGTTGCTTCGGCGCAGCTCGTCGGCGAGCGACGCCAGTTCCTCGGCCCGGCGCAGCACGATGCCCACGATGGCGTTGCGGAGCTCCTTGGCCGCCTCGATCTCGCTCGGGTCCCAGGCCAGGGACTGCCCGCGCAGGATTTCCTTCCAGATCTCGAAAGAGCGCCGGGGGTGAAGCCTGAGCGTTCCCGCCTCCTCCTGCACGGGCTTGCGGGGATCGCCGCCCCATTTGACGGTCTGCACCACCTCGGGGCGGAACCAGAGGATGTAGCTCGCTCGCATCTTGGAGATGGAGATGGCCATGAGGCCGCTCGCTCGACCGGCATAGGCCTTCGCCTCGGGAAAGACCTCGGACAGGCGGTCGGTGGCGAAGACGTCCTCCTGGTGGTGCCGGGAGAGCCAGGCGAACAGCGCCTTCACGTCGTCTTCCCCGGGCGCTTCCCCCACGCGCCAGCAATGATCCTCCGTCACCACGGCCGCACCCCCCGCGCCGGGGAGGAGCATCAGATCCTCAGGATGGCGCACCAGCCCGTCGATGAAGTGCTCCTCCGCCGCCATGTTGGCGAGGAGCCGGGCCTGCACGAACCCGAGCCGCAGGCGCTTCTCGGCAAGCTCCGTGTTCTCCCGCGCCTCGAGTTGCAGGGAGAGAATTTGCGTCAGGAAATCGCAGGCATTGCGCACCTGGATCGGCACGCGCCGCGGCTCCCTGCTGTGGCAGGAGATCAGCCCCCAGAGCCCGCCGTCGCGCAGGATCGAGACCGACATGGAGGCGAGCGTGCCCATGTTGTGCATGTATTCGAGATGCACGGGGGACACGCTGCGCAGCACCGAATCGCTTAAGTCCAGCGGGGCGGGATCGTGCGATTCGATGGGAACGGGCGTGTAGCCCGCATCCGGGATGATCCGCAGCCGGTTGCGCCGGTAGAGCTCCCGCGCCTGGGCAGGAATGTCGGAGGCGGGAAAGCGCAGATCGAGATAGGACGGCAGGTTGTCGTTGCGGTCCTCCGCGATGACGGTGCCGTTCCAGTTTTCGTCGAAGCGGTAGACGAGAACCCGGTCGAATCCGGTGAGGCTGCGGATGTCCTCGGCCGCCAGATGGCAGAGGGATCCGATGGTTTCCGCCTTGTGCAATCTGTTCACGAAGGCGCGGAGCACCGGGGAGAGCGCGTCGAAGCCTGCGGCCGCACCGGACGATGCCTCTTCCAGCTCCAGAACCGCATGATCGCCGGAGCGGGAGATCACGGCGTCGTAGAGCCGGGGGCCGGTTGCTGTCGCGACCTCGAGGGTTCGGATGTGGCGGGCGCTCCCTGCCGGCTGGGCCGCGGTCAGCTCCGCTTCGAATCCCTGGACGAGATCCGGCAGAACCGCCCTGAAGGGCCGGCCGAGAACGGAAGCCGAATCGAGACCGAGGATCGCAGCCGCGTTGGCGCTGGCGTAGGTCATGATTCCATCGGACAGTCTTATTGCCAGGAGGATTCCGTGGGGCTGAATGCTGCCGGGAATATGGATCGGCTCCTGGTCGCAGGCGGTCAGGTCGAGGCCCGGCGGCGTCTGGAGGTTCATGGCGCCTCGTTCAACCAATCATGCATCACGTCAAAGGTTCTCGCCGCCGTTTCGACGATCAGATCGTCCGTCTCCGGCGACGAGGCCGCAAGCAGCGCCGCGCCGAAGGATTTCCACATGGAAGCGGTTTCCCGCCCGTAGCTTCGAAAATAAGCGCAGCCTGTTTCGGCCGTGAGCCCAAGCCTGCGCTCCACCTCGCGGGCGATGACGGCGCCTCCCAAGGTCGAGCCCTCGACGACGTACATGCCTCCCAGCACGGCCGCAGGCGCGGGCAGGGGCATCAGAGGACGACATCGTGGCAAATGAATGATTTCCTGAGGGCTCATCCCCAGGGCGTCGAGGTCCCTGGCCAGGAGATGGGACTTGCAGCGGCGCTGAAAAGACGTTCGATCCGGGGCGAGAGGAGCCGCATCCTCCTCCCAGGCCCGGTGAAACCCGTAGAAGCGGCAAAGCAGGTTCCGATAGGCCTCGCGCGACGAGGTCCGCCGTTGAAAATCGACGGCTTTCTCGATCCGGTCATGGGCCGGTCTCGTCTCGATCCGCAGGCGCTCCAGCAGGGTCATGGCGCCTCGTCCAGGGGGCGGCCGAACCTTCGGGCGACGGCCCGCTCCGCCATCGTCATCCCGTCGTGAATCAGGGCCGCCAGGAGCGCAACCACCAAGGCCCCCTGGAGGATGAAGGCGACGTTGTTCGACTGCAGGCCGGCGATGATCACCTCTCCCAGCCCCTTGGCCGCCACCGTCGAGCCGATGGTCGCGGTGCCCAGCCCGATGATCGCGGACAGGCGGATGCCCGCCAGGATCACCGGCAGGGCCAGGGGCAGCTCCACCTGGAGCAGGCGCTGGCGGGCGCTCATCCCCATGCCCTTGGCGGCGTCCAGGGTCCGGGGGGACACCTGCTCCAGGCCCGTCAGGGTGTTCTCGAAGATGGGCAGCAGCCCGTAGAGGATGAGCGCGATGAAGGTGGGTTTTTCCCCGAAACCCACAAGGGGCACCGCGATGGCCAGAACCGCGATGGGCGGAAAGGTCTGGCCCATGTTCACGAGCCCCCGCGACAGGGGCAAAAAATCGCCGCCGACGGGCCGCGTGACGAAGATCCCGAGCAGCACGGCGACGACCGTGCTCGCGAGCGTCGCGCCGGCCACTGTGCGCAGATGCGAGAGGGTCAGGCCGAGCAGGCTGCCCTGGTTGTAGATCGCCGGCGCATTGTTCGAGGTCAGCGGCTCGAACGCGAAGGCGAAGAGCTGGGGGTCCGCGAGGAAAGCCGCGAGCAGGACGAGCGCCGCAAGGCGCAGGATGGCCGGACGCGTCATCATGGGCGGGATCGCCCGTGCCGGAGAATGCCTGAGATGCTGACCCGGCCGATGACGGCTCCGGATGCGTTCGCCACGGGCAAGGCCTCCCGTCCCGTCCAGATCAGCCGGGAGAGGGCGTCGTGAAGGCTGGCGGAGGCCGGAAGCGGCTCGCCCTCCGACGCGCCGGGCTCGAGGGCCTCCCGCACCCGCATGAGCGACAGGAGGCGGAACGGCCGCTCGGCTGTTCCTACGAGTCGCTCGACGAAGTCCTGCGCCGGGCGGGTCAGCAGTTCGGCCGGGGTCGCATATTGCAGCAGCCGCGCCTGATCCATGACGGCGATCCGGTCGCCGAGATGGAAGGCCTCGTTCATGTCGTGGGTCACGAGCACGATGGTGGTGCCGAGGCGGCGCTGGATCGCCAGCAATTCGTCCTGGGCCTTGGCGCGGATCACCGCATCGAGGGCGCCGAAGGGCTCGTCCATCAGCAGAAGGGCGGGCTTTGCGGCCAAAGCCCTGGCCACTCCCACCCGCTGCTGCTGCCCGCCGGACAGCTGGTGCGGAAATTTTTGGGCGAATTCCGCCGCATCGAGCCCGAACAGGTCGAGGAGTTCCTCGACCCGGGCCCCGATCCGCCTGCGGTCCCAGCCGAGAAGGCGCGGCACGGTGGCGATGTTCTCGGCCACGGTCCGATGCGGAAAGAGCCCATAGCCCTGGATGACATAGCCGATGCGGTGCCGCAGCTCGTCCTCCGGGATCGAGAGCGTGTCCTGGCCGTCGATGAGCACCCGTCCGGCGCTCGGCTCCACCAGCCGGTTGATCATGCGCAGCAGGGTCGACTTGCCCGCGCCCGATGTGCCGACCACGACGGCGATCGCGCCCTCCTCGACCGAGAAGGTCACGTCGTCGACCACGGTGGTCGAGTCATAGCGCTTGGTGAGATGCTCAATCTCGATCATGGGAGCGCCCCTTGGCCAGATCGATGATCGCGTCGAGGATGATGGCGGCGGCGAACGACAGGGCCACCGTGGGGATTGCGCCGAGCAGCACGAGATCGATGGCGGACTGGCCGATGCCCTGGAACACGAAGGTGCCGAAGCCCCCTCCCCCGATGAGCGCCGCGATGGTGGCGAGCCCGAGATTCTGCACCAGCACGATGCGGACGCCCGCCAGGATGAACGGCAGGGCCAGGGGCAGCTCGACCGCCGTGAGGCGCTGGCGTTTCGACAGGCCCATGCCGCGGGCGGCGTCCACCACGGGCGCCGGCACCTGGTTCAATCCGACCACCGTGTTGGCCACGATGGGCAGCAGGGAATAGAGGAAGAGAGCCACGAAGGCAGGCGCCGCGCCGATGCCGCGAATGCCGAGGGCGGCGGCGAGCGGCACATGGGCGGCCAGGGCCCCGAGGGGCACCATGAGCATGCCGAAGAGCGCGATGCTCGGAATCGTCTGCACGATCCCGAGGCCCTGGAGCAGCGCCGCCCGCAGAGGGCGGACCCGATGGCAGAGAAGGCCGAGGGGAAACCCGACGAGGCCCGCGGCCGCAAGGGAGCCTAGTGCCAGCGCGAGGTGCTGCCGCGCCTCGCGCCAGAAGCTGTCGGACCGGACCGCATATTCCTTGAGGATGGAAAGGCCGTCCCAGAGGCCCGAGAGGAGGAGGGCCGCGATGGCGGCCGCCGCCCCGGCGAGCATCGCAAGGCGCGCCAGGGGACCCAGGCGCAGGCGGATCAGCGAATCGGCGGCCAGCAGGGCGAAGGACAGGGCGAGAAGCCAGAAACCCGTGGAGGGCGAGACCCGCGCGAAACTGTTGCCGGCCGGAACGACGAAGCCGGCGGACGCCCCCACGGCGGGAACGATGACCGCCAGTCCGACGGCGGCGGCGGCAAGCCGGACGAGGGGCGCGCGGATCAGGGTCGCGCCGATCGCGATGCCAAGCGCCACCGCCATGACGGCAAGGGCCATGACGGCAGGCAGCGCCTCCATCAGCAGGCGCCCCTCGCCCGAGACGATGCGGTTGGCGCGATAGGTCGCGAAGGGAGCGGCAAACAGCGCAAGGCCGATGAGGAGCGCGATGAGGCTTCCCAGCCGGTCGAGAGCAAGGGTCGGGCGCGGCGATGACATTCCGAGCGCGCCCGGTTGTGAGAGGAGCGTCTTCACGGCCAATCTGATGTTCGTCCCGCACCTGACATAAGAAGAGCGTTGGGTGAAAGCATCAGATCATTCAAAGTTGATCCTCATTTGAGGAAGCACCCTCATTTCAGGAAGCCCTTGGACTTCAGGTACTCGGTGGCCACCGCCTTGGCGGGCTCGCCGCCTAC
>DASQTM010000041.1:0-2957 GCA_035641875.1 Microvirga sp.
GTGGGGGTGTTGGCGCCATTCTTTGATCGGCTATCGCTCACACCCCCACCTCCACCTCCTCCCCACCGCAAGTCGGGTGTTCCCGACTTGCGCAAGAGGAAGCCCATCTCAGGCAAGCCTGAGATGGGTGGGGAGGAGAGCCGGTCGCGCACCATACGCTTACATCGAACGTGCGCCCTTACTGCGGCAAAGTCCCGCGAGCCCTGCCGGCCCGGCCTCGCTTTCCGTCGCCCCGGGATGGATTTATGCCTTGCTAACCATAAGCAGGTGATAAGGGTGGCGAATCGCCTGCCGGCGGGCCCCTCCGCCATGGTGTTTTCCTCTGCAAGGATGGCTCGAGCGCGTGAAGGCGTATTACGACGAGGACTTCGACGAAGGCGCGGCGTCCGTGCACTTCGAGAATGTGGGCGTGCGCTACGGCATGGGCCCCGAGGTTCTGCGCGACCTGACCTTCTCCATCGAGCCGAACTCGTTCCAGTTCCTCACCGGCCCCTCGGGGGCGGGCAAGACCACCCTGCTGCGGCTGATCCTGCTCTCGGTCAAACCGACCCGCGGGCTGATCTCCCTGTTCGGCGAGGACGTGTCGCGGATCTCCAAGGACGACATCACGGCCTTGCGCCGGCGCATGGGCGTGGTGTTCCAGGATTTCCGCCTGCTCGACCACCTCACCACCTATGAGAACGTGGCCCTGCCCCTGCGGGTGCAGGGCAAGGAGGAGGCGAGCTACCGCGCCGAAGTGGTCGAGCTCCTGCGCTGGGTGGGCCTGGGCGACCGCATGCACATGCTGCCGCCCGTGCTGTCGGGCGGCGAGAAGCAGCGCGCGGCCATCGCCCGCGCGCTGATCGTGCGGCCCGACCTGCTGCTCGCCGACGAGCCCACCGGCAACGTGGACCCGTCGCTGGCCCGGCGGCTCCTGCGCCTCTTCATCGAACTCAACCGGCTCGGAACCTCCGTGGTGATCGCCACCCACGATTTCGGCCTCATGGACCAGCTCAACGTCCGCCGCCTCGTGCTCGGCGACGGCCGGCTGCATATCGACGAGTGAGCCGGATGAACGATGCTTCGCCCGCCCGCCCGAAGGAGGCCCCCCGCCAGGGCGGCGACAAGCGCCTGCCGGCCGCGCTGCGGCGCAACGCTCCCCTGGTTCCGGTGGATTCGGCCGGCGGGCAGGCGCTGGCCGCCGTGATCGCCATCCTGACCTTCCTGGCGGCGCTCTGCGCGGGCGGGGCCGAACTGGTGGCGGCCAGCTCCGCCCAGTGGCGCTCCGACATCGCCCGGGAGGTGACCATCCAGGTCCGTCCCAACGCCCAGCGCTCCATCGAGGCCGATGTGGAGCGCGCCGCGGCGCTCGCGCGCCAGATTCCCGGGGTGGAGGCGGCCCAGGCCTTCTCCCGGGGGGAATCCGAGCGCCTCCTCGAGCCCTGGCTCGGCACCGGCCTCGACTTCAACGACCTGCCCGTTCCCCGCATCATCGTGATCAAGCTGCGGGACGAGGTGAGGCCCGACTTCACGCCCCTGAGGCAGTCCCTGCAGGAGCAGGTGCCGGGCGCGACCCTGGACGACCATGGCCTGTGGGTGTCGCGGCTCTCCACCATGGCGAACACCATCATCAGCATCGGCGTCTTCCTGGTCACCCTGGTGCTCGTCGCCGCCGGGCTTGCGGTGATCTTCGCGACCCGCGGCGCCATGGCGGGCAACAAGGAGGTGGTGGACGTGCTCCATTTCGTCGGCGCCAATGACGACTTCATCGCCCGGGAATTTCAGCGCCGCTTCTTCAGGCTTGGCCTTCGCGGCAGCGCCGTCGGCGCAGGCGGCGCCCTGGTGCTCACCACCCTCCTGGGCCTGGTGACGCGCTCCTGGCGCGCAAGCCCCGCCGGGGACCAGATCGAGGCCCTGTTCGGGTCCTTCAGCATGAGCTGGCGCGGCTATGCGCTGGTGGTCGTCATCGCCCTCGTGGTGGCCCTGGTCACCGGCATCGTGTCCCGGCTCACGGTGAGACGGTTTCTTAACGAACATGGTTGATGATAACGGTTACCAGTGGATCAAGGGGGTTGCCTCTCCATTGCCGCATTCTCCGCTATCTTCGAAAGAGATGACCTCGCGCACCCAGACCCTCGGAGCCCCCAGCGCCGCCGACGCGGACGCCCTGGGCTGGGGCTGGACCGTGTCGCCCGCGCCTCCCGCGGGGCGGTCATGGGTGAAGCGCGTGCTCAAGCTCGGGTTCTGGTGCTGCACGGCCGCCGCCACCTTCGGGTTCCTGGGCTTCCTGGCCTTCGTCTACAGCCTCGACCGCTACGAGCAGAAGCCCGAGACCCGCGCCGACGGGATCGTGGCGCTGACCGGAGGCGCGCAGCGGATCGGCGACGCCATCGACCTGCTGGCCCAGGGCTATGCCAAGCGGCTCCTGATCTCCGGCGTCAACGAGAAGACCAGCCGCGACCAGATCTCCCGCCTCAACCCGGGCCAGCGGCGGCTCTTCGACTGCTGCGTGGATCTCGACTACCGGGCCCGCAACACCATCGGCAACGCCATCGAGACCCGGCGCTGGGCCGAGATGAACGGCTTCGACGCCCTGATCGTGGTGACCTCCAACTACCACATGCCGCGCACCTTGGTGGAACTCGACCACGTGCTGCCGAACCTACAGAAGATCCCCTACCCGGTGGCCGCGACCATCGATCCCCACGACTGGTGGCACAACCCCGCCACAGCCAAGGTGCTGGCCTATGAATACCTGAAGCTCCTGGCCGTGTGGGTCCGGACCCGCTTCGAGAGCGACCCAGAGCGCTCGTCGGTGTCGAACCTCCTCAGCCGCGGCGCTCCCAGCCGCCAGGTGGTCGCCGAGCCCCTGTGGCGCTGAAGGATTGCCGGGCTCGCTGGCGATCCATTTCTGGATTCCCCTCCGCTGCGCTCCGGCCGGCCCGGTCCGCAGGACCGGGAAGGGGATCCTTCTTCGC
>DASQTM010000042.1:0-2112 GCA_035641875.1 Microvirga sp.
CGAGATCGAGGAGACCCCAGCCAGCGAAGCCACCCTGCGGCTGGCGAGGTCGGACGCTCCTTCCCCGGCCTGGAGCTATCTGCCCGGCGACACCCGGGAGGGCGGCGACACCTGGTTCGGCAACTCCAGCGGCCTGTTCGATGCGCCCGTGCTCGGGAACTACGCCTATTATGCGTTCATCCACGAGATCCTGCATGCGGTGGGCCTGAAGCACGGCAACGAGGGGGGCATGTTCGGGGCCATGACCGCGGGTCACGATTCCATGGAATACTCGGTCATGACCTACCGGTCCTATGTGGGGTCGGAGGGGCTCCATGTGGAGAACGAAACCTGGGGCTATGCCCAAACCCTCATGATCCATGATATTGCCGCCCTGCAGCATATGTACGGAGCGGATTTCACCACCAACGGCGGGAACTCGGTGTACCGCTGGAGCCCGACCACCGGGCAGAGTTTCGTCAACGGCGTCGGCCAGGAAGCGCCGGGCGCCAACCGGATCTTCATGACAATCTGGGACGGCGGCGGCCTCGACGCCTACGACTTCTCGAACTATCGCACGAGCCTGACGGTCGACCTGCGCCCCGGCGCCTGGTCCACTGTCTCGGCCAATCAGCTCGCCCAGCTCGGGCCCGGCCACTATGCCCGCGGGAACATCGCGAACGCCCTTACCCATCACGGGGATCTGCGGTCCCTGATCGAGAACGCCATCGGCGGCTCCGGTAACGACACCATCATCGGCAATGCGGTTGCCAACAGCCTCAAGGGCGGGAGCGGGGCGGATCGTCTGGATGGCCTCGAGGGCGCGGACAGGTTGGCAGGAGGCCGCGGCAACGACATCCTCAAGGGCGGAGCGGGCAGGGACGTTCTCGTCTTCGACACACGCCCGAGCAAGACCGCCAACCTGGACCGAATCGCCGATTTCTCCGTGGTCGACGATACGATTCACATGGACAACGCGGTCTTCACCAAGGCCGGAAGCGCCGGCAGGCTCGCTTCGGGCGCGTTCTGGAAGGGCGCCAAGGCCCACGATTCCTCCGACCGCGTCGTTTACGATGGCGGGACCGGACGCCTCTACTATGATGCGGACGGCGCGGGAAAGGCGGCTCAGACCCAGTTCGCCCAGTTGTCGAAGGGCCTGAAGGTCACGGCGGCCGACTTCTTCGTGATCTAGGACGAGAGCTCCCAAAAGCGGAGCGCGGGCTCGGTGCTGCATTCCCGGAGGCCGAGGCCGCAACCTCGCGACACTGAATCTTAAGGAACCTGGCGCAAGGCTGGCGGAGAGATCAGGACGAAGGCGCTTTCCGTCCGGGGGCGCTCACATCAGCCGGCGGAGGCCGCCCGCTACCTTCCGTCAATTTGACTTCCCGCCGGCTTTGGAGGACATCAGCGCCTTTCCGGGGTTCCCGCCCGCGGGACTCCCTTTAGCATGAAAGCTTTTCCGCTTCCGGAGCTTTTGATGGACGGTTCGGTCGCCCAGCAGCATATCTCCCTGCGCCGCCTGTCGGTGCAGCAGGCGACGAGCGTCGTCGAGCGGAGCCATGCCCGTCTCTGCTTCGTTCTCGTGCTGCTGTCCCTCGTCTGCTTCCTGCCGGGCTTCGCCTCGCTCCAGCCCATGGACCGGGACGAGCCGCGCTACGCGCAGGCCTCCAAGCAGATGCTGGAGACGGGGGATTTCGTCGACATCCGGTTCCAGGACGAGGCCAGGCACAAGAAGCCGGTGGGCATCTACTGGATGCAGAGCGCCAGCGTCGCCATCGGCGGGGCCCTCGGCGTCTCGGAGGCGCACACCACCATCGCCCTCTACCGGCTGCCGTCCCTGTTCGGCGCCATCGCGACGGTTCTCTTGACCTACTGGGCGGCGCTCGCCTTCTTCGGCCGGCGAGGGGCCTTCCTGGTCGCGGCCCTGATGGCAACCTCGGTCATCCTCATGGTGGAGGCAAGGCTCGCCAAGACGGACGCCATGCTGGCCGCCTGCTCCGTGGCGGTCATGGGCGGCCTGGCGCGGGCCTATTTCAGCCGCGGAGCGGGGGTTCTGCCCCGTCGGGCGCTGCTCATCTTCTGGACTGGGTTTGCCTTAGGGGTTCTCATCAAGGGCCCGGTGATCCTGATGTT
>DASQTM010000043.1:0-3553 GCA_035641875.1 Microvirga sp.
TCGAAGAAGCTCTGGGACGTGCAAAGGCCCGCGGTCGAGAAGAAGCTGGCGAGCCAGGGCCTGATGCTGCTGTTTGCGGTGCCGTGGCCGCCGCAGGGCATCTTCGCCAAGAAGGACATCAACACCGTCGATGACCTGAAAGGGGTGAAGTGGCGCGCCTACAACGTGGGCACCTCGCGCATCGCCGAGATCGTCGGCGCGCAGGCGGTGACCGTGCAGGCCGCCGACCTGCCGCAGGCGCTCGCCACCGGGGTGGTCACCACCTTCATGACCTCGGGCGCCACCGGCTACGATTCGAAGGTATGGGAGTCGCTGTCCCACTTCTACGACACGCAGGCCTGGATTCCGAAGAACATGACCTTCGTCAACAAGGCCGCCTTCGACGCTCTCGACAAGCCGACGCAGGAGGCCATCCTGAAGGCGGCCAAGAGCGCCGAGCAGCGCGGCTGGCAGATCGCCCAGGAGAAGACCAAGTGGTACACCGACCAGATGGCCGCGAAGGGCATGAAGGTTCTGCCGCCGGGCGCCGAGCTGAAGGCGGGCCTCCAGAAGGTCGGCGAACAGCTGACGCAGGACTGGCTGAAGAAAGCCGGCTCCGACGGCCAGGCCATTGTGGACGCCTACAAGAAGGCGGGGACGTAAGAGGTTGAACCGCAATCATTCCCCTCCCCCTTGCGGGGAGGGGCAGGGGTGGGGTGGTGCGGCTGGGTGATGCAGTCAGAGAGTCAGGCGCTGTATCGGCCTTGCACCTCTGCGATGACATGCAGAGCTGCGACTTTCCGACCCCCACCCTTCATCCCTCCCCGCAAGGGGGAGGGAGCAGGCTCACGCCAGGGTGAAATCCATGGTGATCTCGGCGTTGAGCACCTTCGAGACCGGGCAGTTCTTCTCGGCGGCGCGGGCCGCCTCCTCGAACTTGGCCCGGTCGATGCCCGGCACGTTCGCCCTGAGGGTGAGCGCCGATTTGGTGATCGTGAAGCCGCTGCCCTGCTGCTCCAGGGAGACCACCGCTTCCGTGGCGAGTTCGGTCGGGGTGAAGCCCGCGCCCTGGAGCTGGAAGGCGAGAGCCATGGTGAAGCACCCCGCATGCGCCGCGGCGATCAGCTCTTCCGGGTTGGTGCCGGGCTCGTTCTCGAAGCGGGTTTTGAAGGAATAGGGCGTCGAGGACAGGATGCCGGAATCGGACGTGAGATGGCCGGTTCCTTCCTTGCCCGTTCCCTGCCAGACGGCTCTTGCCTTGCGGTTCATGACGATCTCCTTGCTAGAACACGAGCCACATCTAGAGCATCGTGCCGGGTCTGACGACCCGCTGCGCAGAAGTGAAGCCGGTTCTGCGCCGGAACAACTAACCCTGATCGGCTTCGACAGAGCCGTCGCTACCAGGATTCCCCATGTCTCGTTCGTCACCCTTTCCTGATATCGTTCCGGTGCTCGAAACGGAGCGTCTGACCTTGCGCGGGCACAGGCTCGACGACTTCGCCGCTTGCGCGGAGCTCTGGACCGATCCGGAGGTGACGCGCTTCATCGGCGGCAAGCCGTCGACCCGGGAGGAGGTCTGGGCGAGGCTGCTGCGCTATGCCGGCCATTGGGCGCTGCTGGGCTTCGGCTACTGGGTAATCACGGACAAGGCCACGGGGCGCTTCCTCGGCGAGATCGGCTTCGCCGATTTCCGGCGCGAGATCGAGCCCTCCCTCGAGGGGGTGCCGGAGATCGGCTGGGTGCTCGCGCCCCATGGCCATGGCCGGGGCTATGCCACCGAGGCCGTCCGCGCCGCCGTCGCCTGGGGCGAGGGACATTTCGGACCGATCCGCACGGCCTGCATCATCGCGCCCGATAACGGGCCCTCGATTCGCGTGGCCGAAAAATGCGGCTACCGGGAATTCCGGCACACCACCTACAAGGGCCAGCCGACCATCATGTTCGTGCGGGAAGGTTTTTAAGCCCCCTCGTCCTCCCGCTCCCCGTCGACGATCGCCCTTGCCACGTCCAAGCGGAAGCCCGCGCGGGCGAGCGCCGCCAGGTCCTTGTCCCGGTAGGGAGCGCGCTCGCCAGGTCGGTAGGGGCCGAGCTTGCGGCGGCGGGCGAAGGCGCGGGCGGCTGTCTCCTCGTCGCCGTCCTCCCCTTCGAGCGCCGCCGCGATGGTGGAGCGGTCGACTCCCTTGGCGGACAGCTTTGCCTGAATGGCCCGGGCCGAGCCGCCCCGGCGGCGCAGGGAGGCGACCCGGGCCTCTGCGTAGCGCGTGTCGTCGATGAGGCCGCTGCTCAGGCTTTTCGCCACCACCTCGTCGATGGTGTCGTGGAATTCGGAAGGGTCCTCGCCGCGCAGGCGGCAGCGCTTGTCCACCTTGCGGCGCAGCACCCGGCGCAGGTTCTCGGCCGAGGAGGCGTAGCGTTCGAGGTAGGACATGGCCGCCCGCTGCAGATAGGCGGGCGTGACCTTTCTGGGCGGCTTGCGAACCGGTTTTTCGTCCGTCATGCCTGCGCCGCTTCGGGGGAGGATGTCCCGCCCGGGTCCTCCACCTGACCGCGCCGCTGCAATTGGAGCGCCACGAACCAGCACAGGGAGGCCCAGGCCGCCCCCACGGACCAGCCGGCCAGAACGTCGCTCGGCCAATGCACTCCGAGATAGACGCGGCTCAACCCCACCAGCAGGGTGATGATGACCGCGAGCCCCATGATGAAGGCCCTGACGCGCCGGATTCTCTGCACCCGGGTCAGGAGCGCCCCGAGGGTCAGGTAGGTGACCGCCGACAGCATGGCGTGGCCGCTCGGGAAACTCGCCGTGTAGACCCGGGTGGCGTGGGGCACCAGATCCGGCCGGGGCCGCTCGAAGCCGAATTTGAGCGCCGTGGAGAGCAGCATGCCACCGACGATGGCGACGATGACCAGAACGGCCGCCCCGCGCTTGCCCGCCATGAGCAGGTAGGCCAGGGCCGCCAGCGTCATGATGCTGAGGATGGCGTAGCCGCCGAGTCCCGTGATGTCCCGGGCCGATTCCTCCAGCCAGGACGGCCCGAGGGGGTTGGCCGGGTCCTGAGGATCGCGCAGGGCCATCAGGAGCCGGCTGTCGAGGGCATGGGTCTCGCCCTCGCGCACCTCGTCGGCCACGGCCACGAAGGCCCAGGCGAAGAGGCCGCATCCGGCGAGGGAGATCAGGGGCCCGATTTCATTGAGCCGCAGGCGGAACCACAGGCGGGAGGCGGGGGTGATGAGCGCTTTCATGGCACCATCAGATAGGAGGCTGAGGACATCTGGCGAGGGCTGTCGGCCGGCCGATTGCTCTTGTCGTTCCGGGGCCGCGCAGCGGAGGGATGAGGGGATTCCCTCACACGCTGAACCTTGCAAGCAGCACCGCGGGCTTCCCTCCCCCTTGTGGGGAGGTGAGCGCGAAGCGCCGGGTGGGGGTGTTTGCGCCATCCTCTGATAGGCTATCGCTCACACCCCCACCTCCACCTCCTCCCCACAAGGGGAGACCTTTGCATAAGCCTTGTTCTTCTGATTCATTGGAGTGAGGCGGAGGGCTGTGGCATGCATCGGGCGAGTGGACAGGGTG
>DASQTM010000044.1:0-4704 GCA_035641875.1 Microvirga sp.
CCGCCGACGCGAAGGAATTCGACGGCGTGGCGGGCAAGTTCGAGGCGCATTTCTCGCCCAATCCCGGCGAAGGCGACTGAGTTCAAGCCTGGCTTGAACGGGCTGTCTTAACGCTGTGCTTTGAAATATTTTTGCTTTTTCGGCCGGCCTGTGATAGGGTCCGTAAATGCCGTCGCTTGCGCTCTCAAGCCGTGCACCGTCCCCGCAAGGGTCGTCGGTCACAAGATGAAGAATGTTGCACGATTCCCGATTTGGGGCAGTCCTACTGTCCTATATCGTGAACGAAGAGCGCTTCCCAGCTGCTGGCTTACATCAGGGAGACGAGCGGAACAGTCAAGCTCCGCGTTCACTCATTTTGTTCCTCCGGGGCCCTGCTCGATGGAACCAAAGCTCCTCGCTGACAAGCGAGGACCATGCAAGGAGGCCTCTCTCGCATGACAACCGCCAAGAAGTCCGCCCAGCGCCTGGGTTTCAAGAACGGCGAAGCGATCGTGTATCCTGCTCATGGCGTTGGCCGCATCACGGCCATCGAAGAGCAGGAAATCGCGGGTTTCAAGCTGGAACTGTACGTGGTCTCCTTCGACAAGGACAAAATGGTCCTTCGTGTTCCGACCGCGAAAGCGACCAGCGTCGGCATGCGCAAGCTTGCCGAGCCGTCTCTTGTGCAGAAGGCTCTGGACGTGCTGACCGGCCGGGCGCGCGTCAAGCGCACCATGTGGTCGCGCCGCGCTCAGGAATACGAGGCCAAGATCAATTCGGGCGACCTGATCGCCGTGACCGAAGTCGTGCGCGACCTCTACCGCTCCGAGGCTCAGCCCGAGCAGTCCTACAGCGAGCGCCAGCTTTATGAATCCGCTCTCGATCGCGTCGTGCGCGAGATCGCGGCGGTCAACAAGATCACAGATACGGAAGCTCTCAAGCTCATCGAGCAGAGCCTCGCCAAGTCGCCTCGCCGCGCCAAGGGCGCCGAGGCGGAAGGCGATGCCGAGGGCGACGACATGCAGGAAGAGGCTGCCTAGTCGCGGGCTCTTCCTTGGGGCTCCGGCACCGCAGTCACCACCAGAAAGCCCGGCTTATGCCGGGCTTTTTTCTCGCCGGGGCTTGCTTTCAGGAACCCGGAAACTATTTCGCCAAACTTGACCGTTCGGGCTGAACTTTTCCCCGCCTCCGTAGTTGTGTCTCTGCCAAGGGAGAGCACATAATGGGAGAAATCTCAGGGGTTCGCCGCCGGTTCGTCCGCGCCGCCATGAACGCACCCTTTCTTGAACGGGAAGAAGAACATCTTCTCGCCGTGCGCTGGAAGGAAAACCGGGATGAAACGGCTCTTCACCAGCTGACAGCCGCCCATATGCGCCTAGTCATCGCGCTGGCGGCCCGTTTCCGCCATTATGGCCTGCCGATGGCCGATCTCGTCCAGGAAGGGCACGTGGGCCTTCTTGAGGCCGCCGCCCGGTTCGAGCCGGAACGCGAGGTTCGCTTCTCGACCTACGCGACCTGGTGGATCCGGGCCTCCGTGCAAGACTACATCCTTCGCAACTGGTCAATCGTCCGTGGTGGAACAAGTTCCGCCCAGAAGGCTCTTTTCTTCAACCTGCGCCGGCTGCGGGCCCGGCTGACCCGGGGCGGCGAGGAGCGCATCTCCTCCGACGTGCATGCGAAGATCGCCGAGGCGATCGGCGTCTCCCGGGCGGATGTGGCCCTCATGGACGCTCGCCTCTCGGCCCCCGACACGTCCCTGAACGCCCCGGTTCTCGACGCCGATCCGTCCAACTCCGCCGAGCGGGTCGAGTTTCTGGTGGATTCCAGCCCCCTGCCGGACGAGAGCGTCAGCGAGGTGATCGACACCGAGCGCCGCATCAAATGGCTGCGCCAAGCTCTCGAGGTTCTCAACGAGCGCGAACTGCGCATCCTGAGGGCTCGCCGCCTCGACGACGAGCAGGTCACCCTGGAATTCCTCGGCGACCGGCTCGGGATCTCGAAGGAGCGTGTCCGCCAGATCGAGAACCGCGCCCTGGAAAAGCTCAAGCGCGCCCTGATCGAAAAATATCCTCAGGCCTCGGGAGCCTTCGTCTGAGGCGGGCGAACCGCTCCGGCTCCCTCCCCTGTGTCAGCATTGTCAGGCGAAGCGGTCCCTTCGCTTCGCCTGAACCCCTTTTGGGACTTCCGAAACCGTTTTACTCGACGACGATCTTGTACCGCTCGCCGGCCTTCAGCGGACCGGCGCGCTCCAGGTCATTGAGCAGCAGGAAGCGCTCCAGAGGCCGGTCGATCGGCATGCGCTCGGCGAGGCCCTGAGCCGTGTCGCCGGACCGGGCGGTGACCGTCTGCAGCTTCAAGGGCCTGATCTGACGGGCTTCGTCGGCTCTCACTTGGCGTACGCTCTGCAAGGTGCGCTGGAACATTCCCTCCAGGTCTCCCCCGCCGCTGCGCACCGCCATGATCAGGCGATAGGTGGTGTTGCCGATGCGGATCGCCGAGAGCCGGAACGTCCATTCCTTGCCGTTGGACAGGGCAGTCGCCACCGGCAGGTCGTTCAGGGTGGTGGTGGTGAGGCTTCCCGGCTCGATGGTGTCCGTCCAGGTGGAGCGGAGCACGTCCTCCAGGCTCTGCCCGTTCGGGGTGTCGGCGGCGTCGAAGAGCAGGCGACGGCTGCCATCCGCCGAGGAGCCGAGAACGGCCTGGGAGGTGTTCTCCAGGGTGAAGCCTTCCGGCGCCTCGAAGGCCACGCCCAGGCGTCCGTGAATGAAGCGGCGGCCCTTGACGACCCCGTCCGCCGGATCGTCCCCATAGGCGAGGCCGCTGATCGCCGCCAGATATTCAAGCCGACCCGTCTCGCCGGCTCCCGGAGCATTGGCCCGCCGCGCCGCCTGCAGGGCCAGCGAGATGCGTTCGCTGGTGCTCGGGTGCGAGGCCATGCGGTCGGCCCCCGTGGCGTCGGAGCCCGTTCCCGAGCGCCCGAGCGCCGTCAGGAATCGCGTCGCCCCGTAGGGGTCGAAGCCTGCCCGGGCGAGAACGCGCACCCCCATCTGGTCCGCCTCGAGTTCCTGGGCGCGCGAGAAGTGGGCCAGGGTCGAGCGGGCTTGGTTCTGCTCCACCGCTACTTGCTCGGCATCGTTCAGGACGTTCTCCGCCACTCGCTTGATCACGGCCGAGCGGGCTTGCAATTCGCTGCGCTGGGAGGCATGGCGAAGGGTCACGTGGGCGATTTCGTGGGAGAGCACGGCTGCGAGCTCGGAAGTGTCATTGGCGAGCGCCAGCAGGCCGCGGGTCACGTAGAGGCGCCCGTTCGGCAACGCGAAGGCGTTCACCACGGGTGAGTTGAGGATCGTGACCTGATAGGCCTCGTCCGGCCTGTCCGTCGCCAGGACGAGACGGTTGGTCACGTCGGCGAGAAGGCGCTGGAGCTCAGGGGCGCGGCCCTCGCCGCCAAAGGCGGAAACCAGCCGCTGGTGATCGCGGTCGCGCTCCTGGTCGATCACCCGGGGCGCATTGGCCGGAAGCGAGGCGTCGCCGCCAAATCCGGAGCAGCCCGAAAGCAGGGCTGCGGCCATGATGCCGCCCAGGATCCGGATTCTCGTTGCTTGACGTGTTTCGCTCATGCTCGTTCTTGGGGCTCTAGCGCCTGCTGTCGAGGCGCTCGATCATCTCCGGTATGACAACGGTCAACGCCGTACCCTGCCAAGACTGCAAAATGCCTCGGGCTCGGATCCGCCGGCCTTTGAGCGCCTCGGCGCCGAGGCCGCGGCCTGCCATCAGCTTCCATGTCTTGTGGGGAATGACGATCGTAAAGTCCTCTGCCCAATTGCCCCCAAAGTTCAAATACGTCTGTTGCGCGCGTTCGCCCACGCTCCGGATCCGACCCTCCACCAGCACGAAGCTGCCGACCCGGTCCCGCAGGCTTTCTGTCGAAGCGACATCAATGGGCTTATAGCGGTCATCGGTCCAGACACCAAGGCTTCGCTCGCGGGCCGTTTCCTCGAACGCCAGCAGCTCCGGCTGGCAGAAGGCTTCCGCTGCGGCCGGATCGACCAGGGCCAGCCCCGCCTCCACGAGGCCCTGCCCGAAATCGACCTGATGGGCCGCGTCGGCCCCCCGGATGCGAGCCGACACTCTGCCCCAGCGATCCGGGCTCTCGCCCCCCTGCGCCAGAACCGGCTGGCCCAGCCGCGCCTGGATCCAGGCGAGGGCCTCGCCCCGGCGGGGCGGATCGTCGGGGAGGCGGATATCGGCCAGCTTCGCCGTGCGGCCCGACGCCAGGACGAGATCGCCCCCAGGGTCGACCCCCTGGAGCCGGTCAGGCCAGGTTTGCTGTGGACAGGAGGATTTGCCGCGCGCGGAACGCTCCTGACCTGCGGCGGGCAGGATCAGCAGGGCCGCCCCAAGGCAGAGGGCGCAGGCAATGGGGAGAGTCGATCCCGTCATCGGACGGGATCATACCTCTTTTATCCGGAACGGCCATGCTTGCAGCGCGAGGCTTCAGTGTTTCTCCTGGTCCGGGCTGTGCTTCTGCGGCTTGTGATCGCCCTGGCCCGCATGGTTGTGCTTGTTGTGGTCGCGGGTTTCCTGATGGGTCGCGCCGCCCTGCAGGCCGATCTCGGGCGCGCCGCTCCCGTGAGCCCCGTCGCCGTCCTGATGGCCCTCGATGCGGGTGTGGTTGGGGTTGCGGCGGTTGCCTTTGGTGCTCATGACTTCTTCTCTTGCTGG
>DASQTM010000045.1:0-2543 GCA_035641875.1 Microvirga sp.
TCGTAACCGTCGGCGACACGGGCGTTGCGGTGGTCGCAGACACTTGGTGGCGTGCCAAGACGGCGCTCGATGCCCTGCCGATCGAATGGGACGAGGGGCCGAACGCCACGATGTCCAGCGACAGCATCGCGGCGATGCTCGAGGAGGGTCTCAACGCCACCCAGGCCTTCGTCGGCAACCAGAGCGGGGACGTCCAGGCCGCCATCGCCGGCGCCGCCAAGACGGTCGAGGCGGTGTACAGCGTTCCGTACCAGCACCACGCGACCATGGAGCCGATGAACGCCACGGCCGTGTGGACCAACGACCGCTGCCAGGTGTGGACGGCGACCCAGAACGCCGAGGCCGCTCTCGCCGCCGCGGCCAATGCTGCTGGCCTGCCCATCCCCCAGTGTGACGTCCACCGGCTCCATCTCGGGGGCGGCTTCGGCCGGCGCGCGACGAGCCATGATTTCGTCCGTCAAGCCGTCCTGATCGCCAAGGAGATGCCGGGCACGCCCGTCAAGCTGATCTGGTCGCGCGAAGAGGACATGCTCCACGGGTACTATCATCCGATCACCAAAGCCAAGATGGCCGGGGCCTTGGATGCGAACGGCAATCTGGTCGGGCTGCGCATGCGCATCTCCGGCCAATCCATCCTCGCGTCGGTCCGGCCGGAGGGCCTACAGAATGGGCGGGACCCGGCCACATTCCAGGGACTGAATCCCAGTGGCACGGAAGGCGTGTTCGGCTATTCCATACCGAATCTGCTCATCGACCACGCCATGCGCAATCCGCCCGTGCCCCCGGGCTTCTGGCGAGGCGTGAACAACAACCAGAACGCCATTTATGTCGAATGCTTCATGGACGAGCTCGCCCATGCGTCCGGCCAGGACCCGTTGGAGTTCCGCCGCAAGCTGATGGCGAACCATCCCAAGCACCTGGCCGTGCTGAATGCCGTGGCCGAGAGGGCAGGCTGGGGCACGCCCGCGCCTCAAGGCATCTATCGCGGCTTGGCCCAGCACATGGGCTATGGCAGCTATGTGGCGGCCTGCGCGGAAGTTTCGGTGGACGACAGCGGCATTTTGAAGATCCACCGCATCGTGGCTGCGACCAATTGCGGCCATGCCGTCAACCCGCAGCAGATCGAAGCCCAGGTCGAGGGCTCCTTCGCCTTCGGGCTCACGGCGCTGCTCTATGGCGAGATCACGCTCAAGGATGGCCGCATCGAGCAGGAGAACTTCGACAGCTATCAGATCATGCGCATGGATGAGATGCCCAAGGTGGAATCCATCATCATGCCCTCGGGGGACTTCTGGGGGGGCGTCGGCGAGCCCACGATCTTCGTCGCGGCGCCGGCCGTGCTCAACGCCATCTTCGCGGCGACCGGCAAGCGTATCCGCTCGGTGCCGCTGGCGAAGGCGGACCTGCGCAAAGCATGAGACTGGAGCGACGGCCGAGAGGCCGCCGCCCTCCGGCGAAGCGGAGCATTCGCCGGGTAGGCATCGCAACCCTCCTGCTCGTCGCGGCGACTCCGGCCGCCGCCCAGGCCATTGCGCCTCCCGGGGCGGCGGCATGCTCGGGCTGCCATGGAGTGGGTGCGGCCGGCACGGCCGTGCCACCGCTGCAAAACCTGGCCCCAGACGACATCGTGGCGGCCATGCAAGCCTTCCGCAGCGGCCAGAGGCCAGCGACTGTCATGGACCGCATCGCCAAGGGTTTCACGGACGAGGAGACGCGCGCCATCGCAGTTTGGGTCAGCCGCCAACCGCGAGAAAGGCCATGATGCGGTCGGAAGCCAGCCGCAGAGCCGTCTTGCACGGCTTGGCCCTCGGGGCGGCGACCCTCGTCGCCCGCCCGGCTGTCGCGCAGGGTTCACCGCGCGTCGTGGTTGTCGGCGGCGGCTTTGGGGGTGCCACCTGCGCGCGTGTGCTGCAGCGGAGCGCCATCGCCGTGACGCTAGTAGAGCCTAACGCAACCTACACAGCCTGTCCGGTCAGCAATGCCGTGCTCGCGGGCCTGCGCCCGCTCCAGGCGCAGCAATTTGGCTATGACGCCGTGCGAAAGGACGGTGTGGCCGTGGTCCAGCAGAGCGCTACGGGTGTCGACCCCCAGGAGCGCCGCGTCACCCTGTCGGATGGCACCACCCTCCCGTTCGACCGGCTGGTGCTCGCCCCCGGCATCGACATACGCTTCGATGCGCTGCCGGGCTACGACGAGGAGGCCGCTGAGATACTGCCGCATGCCTGGAAGGCCGGGGAGCAGACCGTCCTTCTGCGCCGGCAGCTCGAAGCCATGGAGGACGGCGGCACGGTGATCATCGCGGCGCCCGCCAATCCGTTCCGCTGCCCGCCGGGCCCCTACGAACGGGCCAGCCTGATCGCCCATTATCTCAAGACCCGCAAGCCGCGCTCCAAACTTCTCATCCTCGACGCTAAGGACAGCTTTTCCAAGCAGCGCCTGTTCCAGGCAGCCTGGCGCGAGCTCTATCCGGGCCTCATTGAGTGGGTGCCGCTGTCCTCCGGAGGCAATGTCACGGAGGTCAAAGCCCGGGAGATGACGCTCGT
>DASQTM010000046.1:0-3749 GCA_035641875.1 Microvirga sp.
GTCATCGGCAAGCACGCCAAATATGTCGAGGAAGCCGACGCCCTCTCGCACGTAGCGGGCTATTGCCTCGTCAACGACGTCTCGGAGCGGGCGTTCCAAGCGGAGCGCTCCGGCCAGTGGACCAAGGGTAAGAGCGCCGACACCTTCGGACCCATCGGTCCCTGGCTCGTGACCCGCGACGAGGTGGACGACCCGCAGAACCTGCCCATGTGGCTGAAGGTCAACGGCAGGACCTTCCAGGACGGCAGCACCCGGACGATGGTCTATGGCGTGGCCTTCCTGGTGTCGTACCTGTCGCAGTTCATGAGCCTGCATCCGGGCGATATCATCTCGACCGGCACGCCGCCGGGCGTCGGCCTCGGCCAGAAGCCGCCGGTCTTCCTTAAAGCCGGCGACGTGGTGGAGCTCGGCATCGAAGGGCTTGGGACGCAGCGGCAGACATTTGTTCAGGGCTAGCGCGGAAGGTAGTTCCTTCCGCTTGTGTCGAGCCGCATCGTCTTCGCAAAGGCGGTGCTGGAGGTGCAGGAATGAAAGAGCGTTTCGACCATATCGTCGTCGGCGGCGGCTCATCGGGGTCGGTTGCGGCCGCACGGCTGGTGAATGAAGGCGCGCGGGTGCTGCTGCTCGAGGGCGGATACTCCCATCGCCATCCGCTCCTCGACATGCCGCCGGGCATCTTCAAGATGATCAACGGCAGCAAGTACATGCGGTACCACAAGACGGTCCCGCAGGAGCACCTCGACGGCCGCATGCACGACATCCCGCAGGCCAACGTGCTCGGCGGCGGCTCGTCGGTGAACGCGCAGGTCTACATGCGCGGCAGGCCGTCCGATTACGACGAGTGGGACGAGTTGCTGCACGGGGAGAACGATTATCCCGGCTGGGGCTGGTCCGACGTGCTGCCGCATTTCCGCACCATGGAAGGCAACAACCGGCTCTACAACGACCTGCACGGCGCGGACGGACCCCTGCTGGTGTCCGATCCCGGCCACATCAACGATATGTCGCGCTGGTTCGTGCAGGCCATCCAGGCCCTGGGCGAGCCCTTCAACCCGGATTTCAACGGGCCGAAGCAGCGGGGCGTGGGCTTCTATCAGTTCATGAACCGGCGCGGCAAGCGCAGCAGCGCGGCCTATGCCTTCCTGGCGCCGCTGGCCGACAATCCGAACCTCACCATCCGCCTGAAATCGCGGGTGCGCCGCATCCTGATCGAGAACGGCCGCGCGGTGGGCGTGGTCTATCGCGACGCCAAGGGCGCCGACCATCAGGTCTATGCGGACGGAGAGGTCATCATGGCGTCCGGCGCGCTGGTGACGCCGCAGCTGCTGATGCTGTCCGGCATCGGCCCGGCCGACCAGTTGCGCCAACACGGCATCGACTGCATCGCCGATCTTCCCGGCGTCGGCGAGAACCTGATCGACCACCCGGAAGTGCCGATGATCTCCATGGCGAACGGCCCCTACGGCTATTACAAGCAGGGGGTCGGCTGGCGGATGCTTCTCAATGGCATCCATTTCAGGCTGTTCGGCAGCGGCCCGATCCTGTCCGCGGGGGTCGAGGCCGGGGCTTTCGTCAACCCGACCGACCCCGAGGGCGAGCCGACGATCCAGGCCTTCTGCGTGCCCATCGTCTATCTCGACCGCGACACCCTGAACCTCGTCCAGGATACCTATGGGCTCACCATCACCACGGTGGTGGTGAAGCCGAAATCCCGCGGCTTCGTCCGCCTGCGCTCCGCCAATCCGGACGACATGCCCCTGGTCTCGCCCAATCTGCTGAAGGATCCCGCCGACGCCCGCGCCATGATGGACGGGCAGCGCTTCTTCCTGCGCGCCTTCACCACGAGCCCCCTGAAGGAGCGGATCAAGCAGGTGGCGATTCCCGATCCGAACGATCTCAGCGACGAGGCGCTCATGAAGCATTGCCGTCGCTTCGTGAAAACCAATTATCACCCCGCCGGCACCTGCCGGATGGGAACCGCCAGCGACTCCATGGCGGTGCTGGATTCGAGGCTGCGCGTGCGCGGCATCGACAACCTGCGCATCTGCGACCTCTCGGCCATGCCGAACATCAACGCGGGCAACACCAACGCCCCTGCCATGATGATGGGAAGCCGCTGCGCCGAACTCATCACCGGGCGGCCGACGACCAGCACCTCCCAGTTCGGCCCGCGCCTGTCCGAGCAGGGAGACATGAGCGTCGCCACGATCGGTTGAGAGGGCCTAGACGCGCCTGAACAGCGTCTCGTGGATGGCTTGCCAGCTTTCCTGATCGGGAGCGCAGATGATCCCGCCTTCGTGCGAGGTGGGCCGATAGGCGGATCCGTCGAATCGGGCGGAGTAGCCGCCCGCCTCCCGGTGCAGCAGCCAGCCTGCCGCATGATCCCACGGCATGAGCTTCGCGTAGACGAGGAAGTGGGAATGCCCGGCGGCGGTCATGCGGTACTCGTGCGCAGCGCAGCGATAGCAGGCTGCGCCGCCGAAGCCCGCCAGGTTGGCTGCAACGGCGGAGCGCATCGGCTCCGGCATGTGATGCCATGAGGCGCATCCGGCCATCTCCCGGACCGGAGCAGGCGGCGCAACCCGAAGATCGGTCCGGCTGCCCCCGGGCCGTTCGATCCAGGCCCCCTCCCCGCGAACGGCGATGGCCGTGTCGTCCCCGAGCGGATCGTGGATCAGCCCGGCGACAGCCTCCCCTCGCACGATGGCGGCCACCATCACCCCGAACAGCGGAAGGCCCGAGGCGAAGTTCTTGGTCCCGTCCACCGGATCGATCACGAAGGCCAGATCCGCATCCGCCAGCTTGGTCAGGAGCGAGGGGTCTTTCTCCGTGGCCTCCTCTCCGACCAGCACCGCCTGCGGGAAAGCCTGTAACAACCCCTTGGCGATCATCCGCTCGGCCGCTTCGTCCGCATCCGTCACCAGATCCATGGGAGAGGATTTCTGCCGAACCTCGTGGGCGGACAGGTTGCGGAAGCGGGGCATGATCTCCACCTGCGCGGCCTCGCGGAGGAGCCGATCCACGGTAGCGGCGTCATGGGTCGAGAACAGCATGCATATGACTTTCAAGCATGGGGGAGAGGCGGAATGCCTTCTGGCCAGGCGACTATGGTGAGAAGCGTCAGCCCCGGCAATTCAAATGTTGGAGCGGGCTCCAAACTTTGGCGTTAATCAGAAGGGATGCGTCTGCACGGCCTGATCGCCGCCGGCTGTTGCGGCTGGACACGCAGAAGAACGTCCGCCTCCCGATGATGTTCAAGCCACGGCCGTGATGGAAATCTCATGACCAGCTTCGGCCAGATAGGCATGGAGAGCGGCCACCACTTGCGCTCCTTCGCCGACGGCCGAAGCCACGCGCTTCACCGAACCCGAGCGAACGTCCCCGATGGCGAAAACGCCGCTGAGACTCGTCTCCAGCAGCGGCTTGCCGGGAGCGATATGGGTTCCCGTTCGGATGAAGCCCTGCGGGTCCAGCGCCACAGGGGATTGGCTCAGCCACCCCGTATTCGGCGCTGCTCCGATGAACAGGAAGAGATGGCGGATCGGGCGGCGAACCTCTTCGCCCGACGCCAGGCGCCAACGGACGCCGTCCAGCATGTTCCCATCCCCCTCGAGGCCCGTGACCTGAGCCTGCGTGACGATCTCCACATTGGGGAGGCCCTCGATCCGGTCGACCAGATAGCGCGACATCCTCGACGCGAGATCGCGCCCCCGTACGAGCAGCCACACCTTCGCGGCCCGGCTTGCGAG
>DASQTM010000047.1:0-2973 GCA_035641875.1 Microvirga sp.
ACATCCAGGAATCCCTTGAGCGCGCCAAATGCAATCTCACCGTCCGCCTCGCCCGTGAACGTGAGATGCGCCTCTTCGACGAGATCGAGGAAGTCGTTGCTCCAAACCTCCATCTCGACAATGCGCCAGCGGCCCACGAAAGCCCTGGCAAAAGCTGGAACTTTGGCCATCAGCCGGTCTCCGCCAGCAGCTTGGGTAAGCGCACCAGATTGTAGGCGGCTGCCGCGAACGTGAAGGCCAGTTCCCCCCGCGCGACACCCCGAAAGCGGGTCTTCTCCTGGCCGGCGACGGTTTTGATCCAGCCGAACGCCTCCTCGATGCGCTTGCGGATGCGCTGACTGAGCCCATAGCTGGCGTGCCGGGTGGTGCGCCCATCAATCGCCGAGCGCCGCCCGCTTGTGTTCTGCGCCACATGCGGCGTGACCTTCATGGTCCGCAGCTCATTGACGAAGTCCTGCGTATCAAAAGCCTTGTCGGCGCCCAGCGTGATGGCGCGGGAACGATCCGCATAAGGCTCGATCAGCGCCAGGGCCGCGATGCGCTCGGCCTGGCCATCGGCGCGTGTCAGACAGGCGCCGACCACCAGACCGGAGCGGTTCTCCATTAGGGCATGCCCGAGGAAGCACAGCTTCGCCTCCTTGCCGTCTCCTTTGCGATAGAGCCGGGCCTCCGGATCGGTGGACGAGACATGGGTCTGGTTCGAGCGCTTCTCACCCCGGAAGTTGGCCTCGGGGTTGCGCCCGCCACCGTCTGCCGGCGGATCATCTGCGCCGTCCTTCGGCCTGAAGCTCTTCATGGAAGCCCAGGCCTCGATCAGGGTGCCATCGACCGAGAAGTGCTCGGTGGAAAGCAACCGCTTGACCCGAGGCTGGGCCAGCACCGCCGACAGGAACTTGGCGGCCATATCGCCCTCGAGCAGGCGGTCGCGGTTCTTGGAGAAGGTGGAGTGGTCCCAGACCGGATCGTCAATCCCAAGCCCCACAAACCAGCGGAAGAGAAGATCGGTCTCGAGCCGCTCCATGAGCTGACGCTCCGAGCGAATGGAATAGAACGCCTGGAGGAGCATTGCCCGCAGCAGCTTCTCGGGCGGGATGGAGGGCCGCCCCAGTTTTGCATAAAGGGAGGCGAACTCTCCCTCCAGATCAGCAAACGCCTCATTCACGATGGTTCGGATGGGCCGGAGCGGGTGATCGGGTCGGATCCGCGCCTCGAGATCCACGTACGAAAAGAGTGAACCCGTCCGCTCGTCCAAGCCCCGCATGCTTCATCCCCGCCCTTCGCCTCAAGGGAGTGAATCATGCCCCAGACCACACCGCGAGCGCCTTTTTCAACACCCTGTTAGCTCGACTTTGGCCCTTCAGGCGGCATGGCAGAGCGCGTAAGCCCAGGGCTCTGGCAAGGTGAAGCGGAGTTTTAAGCGGTCGCCGGTGCGGCGCGATGTGACGAAAGCCTGTTCGTGCCAGATTGCCCGGCGCACCGCCGCGAGGGCATCACTGAAGGTTGGCTGCGGCTTACGGTACCATGCTGCCAGCGCAACCTGTCGGCGTTCGCGCGCCGAGAGACAGCCCGCCATCAGCGTCACAATCGAGAACAACGCGAGGAGGCAGGGCGTCGTGCGAGCAATCGCCCTGTCGGACCACTGACGCTGCGTCTCGATGCCGAGGTGCTCCCGAGCCTCCTGGAAGGTGACCTCCACCTGCCAGCGCCGCACAAACCAGCCCACGATCTGCGCCGGGTCACGGGCTGGGTCGGTGCAGAGGAGCGCCTGAGGCGCGAAGCGGTTTTGAGGATCCCGGATCAGCACCCAGCGGATTGGCACAACCGGCAGGCCACTATGCTGCCAAACGGACATCGCCGAGGCGATCTCGATCACGCGCTCGCCGGCGCCATACCAACCTGGCACATGCACCATCTGCCAGTGCGTGCTCTTGGCAGCGAGGACCTCCGCCAGCGTGGGCAGACGGGCTCCCTTCCTGCGCGGGCGTCCGATCGTGCCCGGCAACCGCGGCTGAGCTGGCTCGTAGAGCGCCGCATCCAAGCGCAGGCGTGTGACGGTCGTGATCCTGGCGCGACGCATGGCATCGAGAAACAGCAGGGCGGAGAAGCCACTGTCGGTCACCAGGATGAGGTCGCGTTCGGGCAGCCAGCGGCGTGCCTGAAGGGCTATCTGCCGCCCCCAGTCGAGAAGCGTCTTGTGGCGACGCCCCTGCTCCCGGCAGAACCGCTCGGAGGGTGCGAGCGCCGTCAGGATCGGCAGAGCCCAGACGCGGCTGGCCCAGGGAATGGGGGCGAGCAGCATCAGGCTCATCCAGCGCAGGCCGCTTGTCTTGACGAAGTGCGCGTCCGAGGAGCGCACCGGGTCCCGATAGATGCCCTTGGCTGTGATGCGCCGGCCGCGGCGGCGCTCGATCGTGTCGTCGATGGCCATCACGATCGGCCCGTCCGGCACGAACGCCTCGACGAGAAGCCCCAGGAGGATGCGTGCCCCAGCGCGCGGGCACCACACAGCCCGGCTGAGCACCCGATGATAGTTCACGAAGTGCCGCTCGCGGCTGAGCCCCGCGATGCGCAGCAGGCTGGCCACGGTCCTCTGGCCCGGCGCCAGGATCGCGCCAAGGAGCAGGACTCGGGCATGCTGCCAGGAACGGTGGACGAACAGGGGCGTGAACGCGATGATGATCCCGGCGAAGCGGGCGGGCAGGCGCAGCATGGCGGTGTCTCTTGGCCGGGACACCACAAACCTAGCCGTCACACTCGCTTCGTCACCGGCGCTCGCTTACCCCCGGGAAATTGGCCAAAGTCGAGCTTAGTCTTAGAGCGTCCACGAAGGCGCAACCCTCATGGACACGAACTACGAGATCGACATGGCCGGGAAGGACGACATTGATGCCGTCCTCGACCTCCAGGAGCGCAATCTGGCTCACCGAGGTGGCACGCTGTCAGCCCGCTTCTCTCAGGCTTGGTTTGAGACGG
>DASQTM010000048.1:0-10038 GCA_035641875.1 Microvirga sp.
CAGGAGCTCTGCGGAATACCAGCCGGACACACAGGCCATGCCGAAGGGCGCCAGCGCCGTCTTCAGGGCCTCCGGCTCGCGCGGAAACTTGTTGCCGAGCTCCATGCCTTCGAAACCGGCTTCCTTGGCCTCGGCGAGGCACACTTCGAGCGGGGTCTCGCCGCCCAGTTCCGGCATGTCGTCGTTGGACCAGCCGATGGGATTGGCCCCGATGCGGATCGTCATGGTTTTTCCTTCAGTCGTTTCATGAGCTTGTTCTTAGGAGCGTGGTGTCATCCACTGTCCTCATCCTGAGGAGGATTGCGGAGCAATCCGTCTCGAAGGAGTGTCCAGTGTGCGCTGGAACCTCCTTCGAGACGCCGCTTCGCGGCTCCTCAGGATGAGGGTTGTGTTTCCCTCACCGTCAATCCCCCACGCGCTGCCCCGCGAGGGCGGTTTCGTAAGCCTTGCGGGCCGTGTTCACCTGATCGCGCACGGACACTTCCGGCACTGCCACGTCCCACCAATGGCCGCCCGCATCGGTGGCGGTCAAGGGATCGGTGTCGATGACGATCACGGTGCTGCGCTCCGCGCCCCGCGCCGTGCGAAGGGCGTCCTCCAGCTCCGCGATGCTCCGCACCTTCACCGATTGCGCGCCGAGGCTTGCCGCGTGCGCCGCAAAATCGATGTCGGGCAGGGTCACATGGTTCGTGTGCTGGAGCAGGTTGTTGAAGCTCTCGCCGCCGGTGGCGCGCTGCAGGCGGTTGATGCAGCCATAGCCCCGGTTGTCGAGGAGCACGACGGTGAGCTTCTGGCCCAGCATCACGGATGTGGCGAGTTCCGAGTTCATCATGAGGTAGGAGCCGTCGCCCACCATGACGATCACCTCGCGGCCGGGGTCCGCCATCTTCACGCCGATGCCGCCGGCGATCTCGTAGCCCATGCAGGAATAGCCGTATTCCATGTGGTAGCCCAGCGCGGCACTCGCCTTCCAGTGCTTGTGCAGTTCCCCCGGCAGGCCGCCTGCGGCGCACACCACCACGTCGGTGGGCTGGGCGGTGCGCTGCACCGCGCCGATCACCTGCGCGTCGGAGGGAAGCTCCGCATTGGTCGGGTCCGTGTAGCGGGCGGAGGATTCAAACCAGCGCGATTTTTCCTCGTGGCCCTTGGCCGTCCAGGCCTCGGGCGCCTTCCAGGCTCCGAGGGCGCGGCTCAGCTCCTCGAGGCCGACGCGGGCATCCGCCACAAGGGCCCGGGCGCTGTGCTTGGTGGCGTCGAAAGTCTGCACGTTGAGGCCGACGATGCGCCGGTCCGGGCTCTTGAACAGGGCCCAGGAGCCGGTGGTGAAGTCCTGGAGGCGCGTGCCGACCGCGATCACCACATCCGCCTCCTCGGCCAGCGCGTTCGCGGCCCCCGTGCCGGTGACGCCGACCGCGCCGAGGCAGGCTGCGTGATCATGGGGAACGCTCGACTTGCCGGCCTGCGTCTCGCCCACGAACAAGCCATGCCGCCCGGCGAAGTCCGCTAGCGCCTTTTCAGCACCCGAGTACAGTACGCCGCCGCCGGCGACGATGAAGGGCTTCTTCGCGGCTCGGATGAGGGCGGCGGCGTCCGCGAGCTCCGTCTCGTCCGGGCGGATGCGGCGCGGCGACCAGATCTTTTCGGCAAAGAAGCTTTCCGGATAATCATAGGCCTCGGCCTGGGTGTCCTGGCACAGGGCCAGCGTCACCGGACCGCATTCGGCCGGATCGGTGAGCACCACCATGGCTCGCTGGAGCGCTGGGATGATCTGCTCCGGCCTGGAGATACGGTCGAAATAGCGGGACACGGGCCTGAAACAGTCGTTCGCCGACACCGTGCCGTCGGCAAAACTCTCGATCTGCTGGAGCACCGGATCGGGCCTGCGGTTGGCGAACACGTCGCCGGGCAGGAGCAGCACGGGCAGGCGGTTCACATGGGCGACGGCGGCAGCCGTCACCATGTTGGTCGCGCCGGGGCCGATGGAGGAGGTGCAGGCCATCATGCGCCGCCGCCGGGACGCCTTGGCGAAGGCCACCGCCGCATGGGCCATGCCCTGCTCGTTATGGGCCCGGAAGGTGGGGAGCTGCTCGCGCACCCCATGCAGCGCCTCGCCCATGCCGGCTACGTTGCCATGGCCGAAGATGGCCCAGACGCCCGCGAACAGGGGCAGGATGCTTCCGTCGATCTCCGTCTTCTGGGCGGTGAGGAAGCGGGTGATGGCTTGCGCCATGGTGAGGCGGATCGTGCTCATGCGTGCTCCAATCGAAGGGTGGCGTCGGCGTGGGGCGGACGCAGCTTCTTGAGGGGATGCGGCAGGATGTTCGACATCCAGGCGGAGAGGGTCCCACGATGTCGATGAAGAAGCAGTCCCGCCGCGATGATGAGAATGCCGATGAAGGACAGGGCAAAGGGAAAGAACAGGTCGTTCTTGAAAACCTCATTGGCCAGATGGCCGAGGTAAACGGCGATGCCGATCGCCCCGAACAACGAATAGGCCCGCCGCATCAGGAAGACGGACAGAAGCACGAGCGCGACGTTGATAAGGCAGTAGATCGCCTTGCCGATCTCGCTGCTGCTCTCGGAGAGGGTCAGGCCGCCCCAGAAGGCCGCAAGGCCGCACAGATGCAGCCAGAAGGCGAAGTCCTGCTTCTGGCTGCGCTTCACGTCGACGATCCAGGCCAGGGCGAGAACAGCAAGGCCGAAGACCATCGACACCTTCCTGCGGGCGGTCCAGCCGAAGTCGTCGCCGACGATCCAGGGCGTCAGGTCCATGGACATGAACCAGAGCGCCACGGCGATGATGACGACGATGAAGGCGAAGGGATAGAAGCGCAGGGCGAGGATGCCGGCCAGAACGGTTGCGATCTCCATCGGCAGCCAGCCGCTTTTCACCCAGACGAAGAAGCCGTTGTAGCGGCCGGGATCGCCTCCCGGCCCCCACCATTCCATGGCGTCCTGGATCCCATAGACCGCAAGCGGCATCATGGCGACCGCGGTTGCCACCAGCAATCCGCCGGGGGTGCGAAGATTTCGGCGATGCCACAGAACATGCCCGGCCAGCGCGAACAGGATGGCGTAGACCAGGGCGGTGGCGGCGAGCGCCTTGCCGCCCATCTGGTCGAAGGCGAGGGTGGAGAACAGGCCCATGGCCCCGATGACGATCAGCGCGCCCGCATACCAGAGCAGATGCACCAGATCGAAGCGGATCCGATCATGGCCCGGGGGAACGCTGCCTAGGACGGCATCAGCCGTTCGCGCCCGCAATCCGGCGAGAAGCGCATCAAGCTGATCCTCGCGCAGCGCGACGGCTTTTCCGGCTTGTCTGATCTCTTCCTCTGAAAAGGCCATGGCGTTTCCCCCTTTTTACGCCACCTTCGCATGTCCCGCCGCGCGCTGCCAGGCGTCCACGAGGCGCTGGAAGCGGCCTGCCATGTCGCTGATGGCGGCTTCGTCCGTGATCTCGCCCTTGAGCCAGCGGCGAGCAGCGTCGTTGAAGATGGTGCGACCGACCGCGAAGCCTTTGACCTGCGGCTCGCCCGCGGCGGCCGCGAAGGCCATTTCCAGCTCATTCTCCGGCGCCTCAAGCCCGAGCAGCACGATGCCGCGGCAATAGGGATCGTTGCGGGAAATCACCTCGCCGATGGCGCGCCAGGCCGCCTTGTCCTGCTGCGGCTCGAGCTTCCACCAATCCGGCTTGATGCCAAGCCCGTAGAGATGCTGGAGAATGCCCGCCACCGTGTCGGCTGTCAGCATTCCATGCTTGCCGGCGATGATCTCCACCAGAAGCTCGCGGCCGATGCCCCGCGCGGCGTCGTGGAGGCGCAGCAGCTCGCGCTCCTGGCGCTGCTTCAGCTCCGGCGGATCGTCCGGGTGGTAGAAGCACAGGCACTTGATGGTGTGGCCGACCGGCCATTCTACGAGCTGCGCCCCCAGGCTGCCGCCGCCCTCGAAATCGAGGGGGCGAGAGCCCGGCAGCTCCACCGGGCGGCCGATCCAGAACGGATGATCGGCGGCGCGAAACAGCGCCTCGCGGCCATAGGTGCCGTCGATGAGCATCCCGAAGCCGGGACGGCCGTTCGCCACCCGCGCCGCCGCCTGAACGGCGAGCACCTTGAAATCGGGGATGCGGTCCACCGGGGCACCCACCTCCTTGGCCATCGCCTCCAGCTGCACGCGGTGGTCGATGGCCAACGCCATGAGGGTGTCGGCCTCGGGCCGGCGCGTGGTCGCCCAATGGATATGGTTGATGCTCTCGTCGAACCGCAGCGCCTTATGCGGGCTGCCGGCTTTCAGGAAGTGCTGCAGCTCGGGGAAGGTCGGGATCTCCGGCGAGCAGAGCAGGCGCGACACCGCGAAGGCGCCGCTGGCATTGGCGTAGGCGCAGCAGGTCTCCAGCGGCTCACCCTTAAGCCAGCCGCGCAGGAAGCCGGACAGGAAGGCGTCGCCCGCGCCGAGCACGTTGTAGACCTCGACCGGAAAGCCGGGCCCCTTGACGCCCTTGTCGAGGGAATCGGGAATGTCGCCGGGAAACACCACGCAGCCCATGGGGCCGCGCTTGCACACGATGGTGGCGCTGGAGATCGCCCGGATGGCCCGAATGGCGTGAAGCGTATCCTCGGAGCCGCCGGCGATGTGCAGTTCCTCCTCGGTGCCCACGACGAGGTCGCAATCGGCTAGGATCGGCCGAAGATGCTCCGTCACCTCGTCCGAGCGCACGTAGCGCGAATCGCCCGCCCCGTGGCCGAGGAGGCCCCAGAGATTGGGGCGGTAATCCACGTCGAACACCACCTTGCGCCCATGGGCCTTGGCGATGCGGATCGCCTTCCGCTGCGCGGCGGCTGTGTTCTCGCGGGAAAAGTGAGTGCCGGTCACCACGACGGCTCCGGCCGAGGCAATGAAGCCTTCGTCGATGTCGTCCTCGGTGAGCGCCATGTCGGCGCAATTGTCCCGGTAGAAGATGAGGGGGAAGGAATGCTCGTCCCGCACGCCCAGGATCACCAGGGCGGTGAGGCGCTGCGGGTCGGTGACGATGCCTTGGGTCGCCACGCCCTCGCGCTCCATCTGCTCGCGGATGAAGCGCCCCATCGCCTCGTCGCCCACCCGGGTCACGAGGCCCGATTTCAGGCCGAGCCGGGCGGTGCCGATGGCGATGTTGGACGGGCAGCCCCCGACGGCCTTCGAGAAGGAAGCCATGTCCTCCAAGCGCCCGCCGACCTGCTGACCGTACAAATCGACCGAGGCGCGGCCGATCGTGATGACATCCAGGGCAGGCTTCATGCTATTCCTCCCGCTCGTTGAGACGGGCCTGCGGGCGCCATCCCTGTAAGCCGTTTCATCTGCTCTTGCAGCTATAGAATGTTTATTCTATTTAGCATCTCGTGCTGGAACATCAATTCCAAATTTTGCCGTGAGCCGGCAAAGGATCTCGGGGGAAACATGATCAGGATCGCCGTTCTGGGCGCGGGCCGCATCGGCCGCATTCATGGGCGCAACGCCGCAAACCATCCGGACGCCCGTCTCGTGGCGGTGGCCGATCCGCACGCTCCCGCCGCCCAGGACCTCGCGGCCGCCACGGGAGCCGAAGTCGCCCCCCTGGACGAGATCGTCGAGCGCTCGGACGTAGACGCCATCCTGGTCTGCACCCCCACCACCACCCATGCGGACCTCATCGAGCGCGGGGCTCGCGCCGGCAAGGCGGTGTTCTGCGAGAAGCCCGTCGACCTGTCGAGCGCCCGCATCGAGACATGCCTTGGGGCTGTCGAGAAGGCGGGCATTCCGCTGATGATCGGCTTCAACCGCCGCTTCGACCCCAACTTCGCGTCCTTGCGCCGCCGCCTCGCGGACGGCGAGGTGGGGGAGGTGGAGCTGGTCACGATCCTGTCCCGCGATCCCGGCCCGCCGCCGGTGAGCTACATCGCCACCTCAGGCGGCCTGTTCCGGGACATGATGATCCACGATCTCGACATGGCCCGCTTCCTTCTCCTCGGCGACGAGCCCGTGGAGGTGCACGCCGTCGGCTCATCCCTGGTCGATCCGGCCATCGGCCAGGCGGGCGACGTGGATACGGCAGCGGTACTCCTGAAGACGGCGAAGGGGCGAATCGTCCAGATCTCCAATTCCCGAAGGGCTACCTACGGCTACGATCAGCGCGTCGAGGTGCACGGCTCCAAGGGCATGATCCGGGCGGGCAACATTCACCGCACGACGGTGGAGGTCTCGAACGCCGCCGGCATCACGGCGGACCCGGTTCAGGACTTCTTCCTGGAGCGCTACGCCGAGGCGTACCGCGACGAACTCGGCGCGTTCCTGGCGGCCGTCAAGGGCGGCAAGGCCCCTGAGCCTACCGGCCGCGACGGCCTCATGGCGCAGCGCCTTGCGGATGCGGCCACCGAATCGGCCCAGAGCGGGAAGCCGGTGCGGATCTGAGACGGATTCCGCCCCCGTGGAGCCAGTTCTTGTCTTTGCTGTTCCGCATTCTCGAACGGCGAACCGGAACTCCTTCGCCAAACATGTTCTAGCCCCGCAAGCGGCGGTCTTTCAGGTTCCCGATGATCTCGCGGGACTTGGCGAGCGTGGATCGCACGGCGCCGTAGAACGGCGTCGTGCGCTGCACGAGAAAGCGCGGGTGAACCGCGCCGCCGAAGGCGGCATAGAACAGCACGCTGCCAAAGGATCCGAGGCCGGCGAAATCGAAGATGCGCCCATGGGCGGCGCTCTCCCGCATGGCTTCCCAGATCAGCCGGCTCACCACCCCGTTCTGCATGTCGGGCGTGCGGGTCGTGAGCACGTAATAGGTCACGTCGTCGTCCCAGACATAGAAGATCGCCGCCAGGATGTTTCCGCGGGCGTCGCGGGCGCCGAGCAGGCGTCCCCGGCCCCGGCTCAACGCCGCCTCGAAGACCGGCAAGGCGTTCGACCGGTCCAGGTAATCCGATTTGCTGCGCTTCTGCAGGTTGCTTCGATAAAGTGAGCGGAAGGCCTCAGGTTCGAGATCGACGAGGTCCGTCTGCTCCTGGGCGCTGCGCACCAGGTCACGGGTCCTGTCGCGCATCTTGCGCCAGAGCGTCTCTTCTGAGTCCGGCGCGACCTCATAGGTGAACACGGCCTCTGTCGTGTAGCCGTGCTGGATGAAGGGCAGGGCGTCCGGCGTGTCTCGATGCAGCCGCTGGTAATAGAGGGCGCAGGGGGGCAGCTTCTCGATCAGATCCCGCGTGATCTCGCCGCGGCGCAGGTTGCGGCTGACCGTTCCGCCATTGCCTTCGTCGACGGCAGGACCGAGGAAGAGAGACAATTCCGGCATGACGCAGGCCTGCAGGCCGAAACGCTGCTTGCGCAGGTAGGGGAGGCGCCCCACGACCCGCCCGCCCGAGCTGACCGTCGCCTCCTCATAACGCCCAGCCGTCGCCGCCTCGAGCCACCAGGCCTCGTGGAAGATGGTCGGATTGAGAGGATCTCGTCGTTTGGGGGCCGGCTTGGCCTTCTTAAGGGAACTGGGCGAGGGGGCAATATTCATCAAGCATGCCTTTGCAAGTGCAGGCGCAACTCCGGACGGCCTGTTTCGGACGGCGCCAACAGGCACGCGATGCGGCACGAGTTTAACATGGCCCGGAAGAAGAAGTTCGCAGCGGATGCGGCGTTCTCTTGGGGTAGTTGTTAATACCCCTGGGGTATAGTTTTTCTACCCCTTTGCTCGCTTTTCCGCCGTGCCCACGGCCAGCGCCATGGCCAGCGCGAAGGAGGCGGAGAGGGAGCGGAAGGCGCTGAAATCCGCCTCCGCCACTTCGAGCCACACATCAGCGCTGGTGACCAGAGGGCTGAAGGCCGAATCGGTGATCGCCACCACGGGGATGTCGCGCCGCGCCGCTACGGCGGCCAGATCGGCTGTGATCGGCGCATAGGGCGTGAAGCTGATGGCCAGAACCGCATCCCGCTCCGTAGCGGTGGCCATCTGCTCGGGGCCGAGCTGGGCGATGTGGTCGATCAGAATCGCCCGCACCCCCAGCTTGCCGAAGGCATAGGCGCAATAGGCCGCCACCGGAAAAACCCGGCGCGCAGCCAGAAGATAGATCGTGTCGGCCTTGGCCAGGGTCTCGATGGCGCGGGAGAGCTCCTCCGGGCGCACGGATTCGCGCATGCGCTCCAGGGAAACGGCCGCGGCGCCCGCAAAACCTTCCAGGAGAGAGGCGGCGTGGATGTGGTGGCCCTCCTGGTCGCGCAAGCCCCGCAGCCGCTCGCGGTAATCCGGGAACCGCTCGCGCAGGCGGTCGCGGAAGACCTGCTGCAGATGGGAGAACCCATCATAGCCGAGGCTCTTGGCGAAGCGCACCAGGGTCGAGGGCTGAACGCCCGCATGCTCGGCGATCCCGGCGACAGTTCCAAAGGCTACTTCCTCCGGGTGCTCCACCGCGAAGGCGGCAAGCTGCTTCAGCCGCTTCGGCATCGCTTCGCGGCGGCTGAGCAGCAGAGACCGCAAGCTCTCGTAATCCTCGGGAGCGGCCTCCGTCACGGCCTCCGCCGCACCTGTCGCTGGTCCGGTCTCCATCACCCATCCTCAGATTGAGATTGAGACCTTGACACCGGTCCTGCAAAAATGGAATAAAAATTCTAATGAATGAACAAAAAAGGTTCGAGCGTTCTAAAAAGGTGCCTTGAACCAGCAGAGGAAGCGCCAAAGGGTCAATGATCCCTATCCGGGTCACCGGCGTTTCCTCTGCCAACTTAATCGCCCGGTATGTTATGCCGTAGCGTTCGCGGCGGCCGGAATCCGGCGTTGGGACAAGAACCCCCTTGGGAGGATAACAAATGAAATCATTCGTCATGGGTCTGGCTGCCGCGGCAGCTCTGACCATCGCGGCCGGGGCTCCGGCCCTTGCGCAGCAGAATACCCGCATCATCGTGGTCAGCCACGGCCAGGCCAACGATCCGTTCTGGTCGGTGGTGAAGAACGGCGTGTCGGCCGCGGGCCAGGACATGAAGATCCAGGTCGACTACCGCGCGCCGGAGACCTTCGACATGGTGGCCATGGGCCAGCTCATCGACGCGGCCGTGAATCAGAAACCCGCAGGGCTCATCGTCTCGATCCCCGACGCCTCGGCGCTCGGACCGTCGATCCAGAAGGCGGTGGCTGCCGGCATTCCGGTGATCTCCATGAACTCCGGCTCCGACGTGTCGAAGAAGCTCGGCGCCCTGCTCCATGTGGGCCAGGACGAGGTTCAGGCCGGGCGCATTGCCGGGGCGAAGCTCAAGGAGATGGGCGGCAAGGTCGGCCTGTGCGTGAACCAGGAGGTCGGCAACGTTTCGCTCGATCTGCGCTGCAAGGGCTTCACGGAAGGCTTCGGCGGCAAGGTGACCGTTCTGCCGGTCTCCAACGATCCGGCGGACATCCGCGCCAAGGTGAAGGCGGCGGTTGCCTCTGACGCGTCCATCGACACGATCCTGGCGCTCGGCGCCGGCACGGCCGGCGAGCCGTCGGTTGCGGCCGTGAAGGAAGCCGGCAAGACCGGCGCCATTCGGGTCGCCACCTTCGACATGTCGGCGGGCTTCCTCAAGTCCGTGGCGAGCGGCGAGGCCGTTTTCGCCATCGACCAGCAGCAATACCTCCAGGGATATCTGCCGGTGGTGTTCCTGGCCAACTACGCCAAGTACGGCCTGATGCCGGGCGGCGACGTGGCCTCGGGCCCGAACCTGATCACCAAGGAAAAGGCCGCTCAGGTGGTCGATCTGTCCGCCAAGGGCATCCGCTAAGCCGTTCTGGAGCCCGCGATCCGATCGCGGGCTCTTCCTTTCATCTTTGCAAGGGAGGCGTCCATGGTGAACACCACTCAGCCGACCGCCGATCTGCCGCCGGCTCCGGTCATCAAGCAGATTCAGGACGAGCGCCTGAAGGAGGTCTCCCTCCTCACCAAGATCATGCGCCGCCCCGAACTCGGGGCCCTGGCCGGCCTCGTCCTGGTCACGATCTTCTTCCTCTCCACGGCCGATTCGTCCATGTTCACGCTGGCCGGTGTGATGAACATCCTGTCGCCCGCATCGCAGCTC
>DASQTM010000049.1:0-3842 GCA_035641875.1 Microvirga sp.
CCTTACCCACAGCGGCTCGGGAGGACGAATACTGTTTCGCTTGTAATGGGCCGTTAGCACCCTATATTGTTGATAACAGGAGAGTTTTTGTCCGCTTTGCACTCTCTGGACGTGTCTCTGAAAATGTCTCTTGCAACCAGATGCGCCCTCGGGCATTGTTTGGGTATCGAAGCAATAGATCGGTTGAGAAAGTGCTTCCCCGCCAGGCTTGTCCTGGTCCACGCGTGACGCGAGATAGGCTGCAAGGCCGAAGTGGAAGCCGAAACGAGGGGCCCTGATCAAGGGCCCCTTTCTTTTTATCTTGGCGCGAAGCGGACAGGTTGGCGCATGAAGACCTTGTGCGCCAGAACTCCAAACCGGATGTCATTCGGGCGTTTGGGGAGCACAAGGGGCCTACCTTTCGGATAGGCACTCTCGACGGTCAGCCGGAGATCCGCTCCATCGGCACGCGCCATGCGCTGAAGCATGAAGAAGATGTCATAGGTCTGATCGCCGGCCGGCAATGGTACGACATAGACATAATTTCGTTGTTCTGGCGTCTGATATACTCTCTGTCCCGGCAAAGCCTGAAGGAGACCAGGTCACTGGAATGACAATTCGTAACGGATCGGGCAGAACACCCGCGGGCAGCTCTCGCCGCCACCACCCTCGTAAAGAACAATCTGTTCGCGAGCATGGACAGACGGGTTGAACTTCTCCGTGTAACAGTGCTTCGAGAACGCAGTCTGAATCATGAGATCCCGCTTGATAGCACCGCATGGGCACGAGAATACAAACGGAGCCAAGTGACCGATTGAAACGGTCACGCCATGATGGACGATCGGACGCAAACTCATAATTTTTACACCAAACCCCCACGTCTGAGCGAAGCAGAGGCTGCGGATGGTGGTCAGCGTGCGACCTAAGCGTTCGAGGGCGCTGTGCGTTGGGCCGACCGCCCGGTTGCGTGGCTACCACAAAGGCCGGTATCCCGTTGGCGTGGGACTGGGCTTTTCGTTAGTCTACCCCTGAACGCCGGCAGCTGGCCGGTCGTCGACGATGCGCGGTCAAGGGGAGAAATCGCCGGGGTTTCTCCCGTCGCCCCTGCCTTTGCGCGAACACCGTCATTTGAAGCCCCGCAGAACGAGGGCGAAGACGACGGTGAGAATGAAGTACACGATGTAGAAGAGGAAGATGGCGGCGACGCAGCCCTGCGCCACGCTGACGGCCATGGGATCGGTGATCCCGAGTTGGGCGCACCACCAGACGATCAGGCCTGAAAACCAGTTCACCGCAGCCCCTCCCCGCGCCCTGCTATATCGTGGCGGAGCCCGGACGGTAGCAACCAAGCCTTAACGAGGCATCAACCGCAACGCCCGGCCGCCCTACTTCGCCGTCCAGCCCCCGTCCATCGACAGGTTGGCGCCGGTGATCTGGGCCGCCGCGTCGGAGCAGAGGAAGACGGCGAACGCCGCCACCTGATCAACCGTCACGAACTGCTTGGTGGGCTGCGCCTCCAGCATCACGTCGTTGATCACCTGCTCCTTGGTGAGGCCGCGGGCCCTCATGGTGTCGGGGATCTGCCGCTCCACGAGAGGCGTCCAGACATAGCCCGGGCTGATGCAGTTCACCGTGACGCCGTGGGCGGCCACTTCGAGGGCGACCGTCTTGGTCAGGCCTGCGATGCCGTGCTTGGCCGCCACATAGGCCGACTTGAACGGCGAGGCCACCAGGGAATGGGCGGAGGCCGTGTTGATGATGCGCCCCCATTTCCGCGCCTTCATGCCCGGCATGGCGGCCCGGATGGCGTGGAAGGCCGACGAGAGATTGACCGCGATGATCTGGTCCCACTTCTCAGGCGGAAAATCCTCCACCGGGGAGACGAACTGGATGCCCGCATTGTTGACCAGGATGTCGACGCCGCCGAAGGCTTCCTCGGCCAGGCGGATCATATCGGCGATCTCATCGGCTTTGAGCATGTTGGCCGGCGAATAGAGAGCCCTGACGCCGAAATCCCCCTCGATGGCCCGGCGCGCCGCCTCGATCTCGCCCTCATGTCCGAGGCCGTTGATGACCACGTTGGCCCCCTCCGCCGCCATGGCGCGGGCGATGGCGAGGCCGATGCCGCTGGTCGAGCCGGTCACGACGGCGGTCCTGGTTTTCAAGGTCATGAATGTTCTCCGGGTCAGTCTCGTTCGATCGATTCGGACGTGGCATAGCACGAAGCGGGAAGCGGAGGTGAGCCCAGCAAAAAGGCGCAGGGGAGATCCCCTTGCGCGGCGCTCCGCGCCTCTGCGCCAAGCGCATGCAGAAGGCCCTTGCCCATAAGGCCCTTGCCGTTGAAGGATCGCACCCGATGTGAGATGGCTGATGATCCGGCCATCCAGCGAGAGCATCGTGCCAGCACCGAGGATTCTTCCCTGCGGCGACAGCGCCGTCACCGTCGAGTTCGGGGACGCCATCGATCCGGATCTCAACGGCCTGGTGCTGGCCCTCGACGACATCCTGCGGCGGCGCGCCCCCCCGGGCCTGCTGGAGATCGTGCCCACCTACCGCTCGCTCACGGTGCAGTTCGACCCCACCGTTCTGGACTATGACGCGCTCACCGGGCTGATCGCCCAGGAGGGCGAGGCGCTCGAGCCCCGCAGCGCGGTCGGCCGGCGCTGGCGCGTTCCCGTGGTCTATGGCGGACGGTTCGGGGTCGACCTCGACGACGTGGCGGCGCAGCACGGGCTGGCCGCCGATCAGGTGGTCGAGATCCATGCGGGGGCGGTCTACCGGATCTACATGATCGGCTTCCTGCCGGGCTTCACCTATCTCGGCGGCCTCGATCCGAGGATCGCCACCTCGCGCCGGACCCAGCCGCGGGCGAAGGTTCCCATGGGCTCGATCATGATCGGCGGCCAGCAGGCCGGCATCGCCCCCGTGGAGATGCCGGCCGGCTGGCATCTTTTGGGTCAGACCCCCGTGCGCAGCTACATGCCCGAGCGGGACCCCGCCTTCCTGTTCGCGGCCGGGGACGAGATCGTGTTCGAGCCCATCGACGCCTCCCACTGGGAGGGGCTGGAGACGGCCGCGCGCGCCGGCGAGCCGGTGGCCGAGGAGGTGCGCCCATGACCGACCTCATGGTCACGGCCTGCGGCCCCATGACGAGCCTTCAGGATCGCGGACGCCTCGGCTATCAGGGCTTCGGCGTCTCGCCCTCGGGAGCCATGGATCGCCTCGCGCTCGCGGTGGCCAATGTCCTCGTGGGCAATCCCCCCGACACCGCCGCCATCGAGTTCATGAATCTCGGCGGCGGCTTCACCCCCGAGGGCGGCGATTGTCTCGTGGCCCTGGTGGGCGCGGGCTGCACCCTTTCCATCGACGGAGCGCCCGTCCCGCCGCAGACCTCCGCCTGGCTGAAGGAAGGCCAGGCCCTGCAGGTGGGACACGCGCGAACCGGGACCTTCGCCTATCTGGCGGTGGCGGGTGGTTTCGCGGTGGCGCCGCAGCTCGGCAGCCTGTCGTTCCATCAGCGCTCCCGGCTCGGCGGCCTGAACGGGGCGGCGCTCAAGGCCGGGGACCGCCTCCCCTGCCACGGAGCGCAAGGCGGCGAGCCCATGCACCTGCCCCTGGACGCGCCCGAGGAGACAGGTCCGATCCGCGTCATGCTCGGGCCCCAGGACGATTATTTTTCGCAAGAAACCATCCGCACCTTCCTGGAGGCCGAGTTCGCCGTCAGCCCCCAGGCGGACCGCATGGGCTTCCAGCTCACCGGCCCGACGCTCGCCCATGCCAAGGGCTTCAACATCGTGTCGGACGGGATCGTGGACGGCCATATCCAGGTTCCCGGCAACGGCCAGCCCATCGTGCTCATGCGC
>DASQTM010000050.1:0-6574 GCA_035641875.1 Microvirga sp.
CCCGCCGATGCAGAGAACCCCGAGCTTGCCGAACTCGGATAGCGCGCCGATGAGGTGAAAAACCACGCCCTGCTGGCAGGCGCCGTCGAAGTGCAGCCCGTTCAGAGCCGCAATGTCGATGAGATCGGTGGGCGTGAGGCCCCGATAGCGCTCGGCCTCGAGGTTGTCCGAGGCATAATAGCAGCGCTGCTGCCCGGCAGGGGTCACGAAGCCGCCGGTGGCGGGATCGTAGCGCCCGTCTGTCAGGAACTCGAGCATCATGAACGGATGCGTGGTTCCACCCTTGCGGAGATTGATCTCGATGGCGAAGTGGCGCCAGGCCTCGCCCTGCCGGACCGACAGGAAGTCGATGGCGAAGCGGCCGAGCACTCCCTTGCCGGCCAGGACCCGGGCCGCCTTCAGCCCGTCATCCTGGATCTCGAGGCGGTAGCTGCTGTCGGCCGGAAAGCGGCAGCCCAGGAACACCTGTCCGCTGTCGCCTCCAAGCACCTGGTCATGGGTGGAGACCGCCGCGAGTTGTCCGAGCGGGTCGACACGGAACTGCGCCGACGGGGAGCGCTTGATCTCGCCTTCGATGAATTCTTCGACGATCCCGCCCATGCCTGCGAACTTCTCGGAGAACAGGTCCCAGGTCATGTCCTGCGCCTCGAAGGCGAGGCCCGGCAGCTGGTCCTGAACCCATGCCCTCAGGGCCAGGCCTTCAGGCGCGTCCCGGTAAGAGAAGACCGCATTGCCCTCGCCGGAGAAGCCTTCGTCCAATTTCACCACCGCCCGCTTGATGCCGGGGCGGCGGGCCTTGAGCTCCACGAGGGCATCGGCGATCTCGTCGGCGCCATGGAGATCCTCGAAGCCCTCGGGCATGGCGATCCCGGCTTCGCGAAAGATCTTGCGCGAGCCGCTCTTGGACCCCCATGACAGCAGGCTCGGATCGCAGCCGTAGATGGGCAGGCCGAGACGCAGAGCCAGGGCGCGCTCGTGCTCCGTCACGTTGAAGCACGTCATGTAAGCGCAGGAAGGATCGGGGATCGCCTCTCGGATGCGCTGCATCAGCCGGGGCCTCTCGAGGATCTTTTCCGTGAGAGCGAGCGGCGACCCGTCATGGCAGGACAGGAAGGTGAGGCGCTTCCTGGCGTGCTGGGCCGGAATGCCCGGAAGGAGATGCAGATAATAGTCGATGATCGGCTCCGGGATGGGGCGGCTCGACATGTAGATCACGCGCGTGCGGGGAAGCCGCAGCAGGAGGAGATAGCAAAGCATGCGCTCCTCGTAGTGGTGAGCGCCTGAAATTCTTGCGAGCACCTCCCGATCCATGGTCAGGCTTGGGACGATCAGAACAGTCCGCGGCGCGTCCGGGGCGGAGAATGACTCGAAGGCCGTCGCCAGTCTCGCCTGCAGATGCGCGAAGCCCTCCAGTTCGGAGGAAACCTGCTCATCGCCGGCGTGATCGAGGCCTGTCATGCCCTCTGCTGCCACGGGAACTCCCCATTCGCCTGCGGGTCAAAAGCGGCCAGGGGACGCAACGCCACGCTCGTCAGGAGCTTCCAAACAGAGAATGCCCTGTCCCAACCAACGGAACGCCTACCGTCACGTTTGGTTGCGCCTGACCATTGGGCGGCCTGCCGGAGGGCGGACCCTACCGATTGTGGGGGCGAGCCGCCGATCAGACAGGAACCTTCCAGATGTCGTCCGCATATTCGCGGATCGTGCGGTCTGACGAGAACCAGCCGACCCGGGCCGTGTTCAGCACGCTCGCACGCCACCAGGCCGAGGGGCTCTGCCACAGGGCGTCGACCTGCCGCTGGGCGGCCCAGTAGGAATCGAAATCCGCGGCGACCATGAACGGATCGTCGGACGTGACCGCCTCAACCAGGGAAACGAAGCGATGCGGCTCGTCCGGCGAGAACACGCCTGTCCCGATCAGGTCGAGCGCTCGACCGAGCCGGGGCGAAACATCGGCGCCATGTATCCCGTTCCTCTGGCGGGCTTCGATTTCGCCGGCCGTCAGTCCGAAGATGAAGATGTTCTCGGCGCCAACACATTCGCGGATCTCGATATTGGCTCCGTCGAGGGTGCCGATCGTCAGCGCCCCGTTGAGGGCGAGCTTCATGTTGCCGGTGCCGGAGGCTTCCATGCCGGCGGTCGAGATCTGCTCGGACAGGTCGGCCGCGGGGATGATGGCCTCGGCGAGGCTGACATTGTAGTTGGGCAGGAACACGACTTTCAGGCGGCCGGCCACGGCCGGATCGGAATTGATCACCTTCGCCACGTCGTTGGCGAGCTTGATGATCAGTTTCGCCCGATGGTAGCTGGCGGCGGCCTTGCCGGCGAAGATCTTGACCCTCGGCGCCCAATCCCGCTCGGGTTCGGCCCGGATGGCGTCGTAGAGCGCGACCGTCTCGATGATGTTCAGAAGCTGTCGCTTGTACTCGTGAATGCGCTTGATGTGGACGTCGAACAAGGCGCCCGGATCGATCGGCACGCCGGTTCGCTCGGCGACGATCTTCCCCAGATTGGCCTTGGATGCGGCGCGCTGGTTCCTGAACAGGTTCTGGAACGCGGCATCGTCCGCCAGGCTGTCCAGCCGGGTGAGCACTTCCGGGTCATCCAGGACCCCTTCGCCGAGTTCCCCCACCAGGAGACGGGTCAGCCCGGGGTTCGCCTGATGAAGCCAGCGCCTGAAGGTGATGCCGTTGGTCTTGTTGACGATGCGCGCGGGGTAGAGGGCGTGCAGATCCCGGAACACGGTCTGGCGCATCAGGCCGGTGTGAAGCGCCGAGACGCCGTTGACCTTGTGGGCGCCGACGAACGCCAGATGGCCCATGCGCACGTGCCGTCCGCTCTCTTCGTCGATGATCGAGACGGATTTGATGAATTCGTTGTCGGCGGACCGATGGATCAAGGGCTCGAGGTGCTGCCAGTTGATCCGATAGATGATCTGGAGATGGCGGGGGAGAAGCCGCTCCATCAGCGACACGGGCCAGCGCTCGAGGGCCTCGGGCATGAGCGTGTGGTTCGTGTAGTTCAACGTCCCGGTCGTGACCGCCCAGGCCTCCTCCCAGGGGAGGCGGTGCTCGTCGACGAGGAGCCGCATCAACTCCGCCACCGCGATGGCCGGGTGGGTGTCGTTGAGCTGGATCGCCGCATAATCGGGCAGGCTGCGCGGGTCGCCATGCAGGCGGATATGGCGGGCCAGCAGATCTTGCAGCGAGGCGGAGGTGAAGAAGAATTCCTGCCGCAGGCGCAGCTCCCGTCCGGCTTCCGTCGCATCGCCCGGATAGAGCACCCGGGAGATCGCCTCAAGGCGCGTCCGGTCGGCCAGCGCGCCGACATGGTCGCCCGAATTGAAGGCGTCCAGGCGCAGGGGCTCGGCCGCCCGCGCCGACCAGAGCCGCAGTGAATTCACGTGGCGTCCGCGCCAGCCCACAACCGGCGTATCGTAGGCGACGGCCTGGACGGTTTCGGCCGGTCTCCAGACCGCGACGGGCGAGCCATTCGCCCGGATCTCCTCAACGATGCCTCCGAAGCCGACCGGATAAATCACGTCGGAGCGCTCGAACTCCCAGGGGTTGGTGCGGGCAAGCCAATCCTCGGGAACCTCGTGCTGGCGTCCGTCCACGATGACTTGGCGGAACAGCCCATGCTCGTAACGGATTCCGTAGCCATAGGCCGGCACTTGGAGGCTGGCCATGCTTTCCATGAAACAAGCGGCGAGGCGGCCGAGGCCGCCGTTCCCGAGGGCCGCATCCGGCTCGATAGCGCGCAGGTCGTCAAGGTCGACCCCCAGCCCGGCCAAGGCCTCCCGGGCGGGTTCGGTCAGGCGGAGGTTGTTCAGGGTGTCGGACAGGAGCCGCCCGATCAGAAATTCGAGAGAGAGATAGCAGACCTGCTTCTGGGCCGCCTGGTTCCGCGCCTTGCAGGCGGTCCAGTGATCGACGACGTGATCCCGAACCGCCAGAGCCGTGGCCACGAACCAATCGCGATCCGTGGCATGAGCGGGGTCCTTGCCGACTGCGTAAGTCAGTTTCGCCAGAATGGCTTTCCGGAAGGCGGGCGTATCGGCGGAGCCCGGTATCGGCGCCGTCGCGGATGCGTCTGCTGCGTATCCATTGTCGAGGGTAAGGGGAGACAATGGATTCTGATTGAAATTCTGCACGGAGGGCCCCTGATCTTCTGCTATCGAAAGCGATACTGCGTAAAGATTTGTTTATTGGCGATGTCCCTTATTTGGGACTTATAGCAATTTAATGATAATCCTAAATAATATTTCAAGAAATACCATGAAGCTGTGACGGCCTGCGGCACTTTTGTCAAAAGCGTGTTTGCGCGGCCGAGGGGCCTGTCGGCCCTGCCACGGCTTATTCTTCCGGGGCCGGAACCGCCGCGAAGCTGGATGGTTGAGATCTCAACCATCCTGTCGGGTTCTTCCATGGCTCACAAGCAAGAGATGCTCTCTGACGCGCCGCAACCCGCGATCCCGGCGGCTGCCCGCAAAGGCGTACGGGGCCAGGGTTCCTCCCCGACTAAAGCGACTTCCCCCCGCTCCGCCCCAAGGGCGAAATCCTCCCCTGGGTCCCGCCAGCGGCTTGTGGTGGTCTCGAACCGGGTTCCCGTGCCGAAGGACGGCTCGACCAAGGCCGGTGGGCTGGCCGTCGCTCTGGAAGGGGCTCTCAAGCAGAGCGGAGGGCTGTGGTTCGGCTGGTCCGGCAACATCGTCGAGGAAGCCTCCGACAAGCCGGAGGTGGTTCAGGGAGGCAAGATCACGTTCGCGGTCGTCGATCTCTCCCAGCAGGATTACGACGCGTACTATGCGGGCTTCGCCAACCGCGCCCTGTGGCCGGTGTGCCACTACAGGCTCGATCTCGTCCAGATCGACCGGAGCGACACGGACGGATATTTCCGGGTCAATCGAGCGTTCGCGGCCTCTCTGGCGCCCTTGCTCAAGCCCGACGACATCATCTGGGTTCACGATTATCACTTTATTCCCCTCGCGACGGAGCTGCGTAAGCTGGGGTTCAACAACCGGATCGGCTTCTTCCTCCACATTCCATGGCCGCCCTCCGATGTGGCCAGCGCGCTTCCGGCCTATGAGCGGCTCCTGCGCGGGCTCGGCGCCTACGATGTGGTGGGCTTCCACACGCCGCAGGACGTGGAGAACTTTCAGCGATGCCTGATTCGCGAAGGAATCGGACGACCGGTCGGGACGGGTGAACATCAGATCGACGAGCGTCGCATCCGCATCGAACCGTTCCCGGTCGGGATCGACACGCAGGCCTTCGCCAGAACGGCGATCAACGGCGAGAAGAACGCCCTGGTGCGCCGGACCCGGGACAGCCTCGGCGACCGGAGTCTCATCATCGGAGTGGACAGGCTCGACTACTCGAAGGGCATCAAGCAGCGAATTGAATCGTTCTCCTGCTTTCTCAAGTCGAATCCCGCCTTCCACAACCGCGTGACCTATATCCAGATCACGCCGAAGTCGCGCTCGGACGTTCCTGAATACAAGCGGATGCAGCACGAAATCGCCGAGCAGGCCGGCTGGACGAACGGCAATCTCGGAGAGGTGGATTGGACGCCGATCCGCTACGTCAACAGAACGGTCGGACATGCGGCGCTTGCGGGCCTGTACCGGATGTCTCAGGTCGGCCTCGTCACGCCCCTGCGGGACGGGATGAACCTGGTGGCGAAGGAGTTCGTCGCCGCGCAGCCGCCGGAGGATCCCGGGGTGCTGATCCTGTCGCGCTTTGCCGGCGCGGCGCATGAACTCAATTGCGCCCTTCTGGTCAACCCCTATGACACGGAGGCCTGCGCCGCCGCCATTGCGCGGGCGCTCCAGATGCCGCTGCAGGAGAGGCAGGAGCGCTGGACCACCATGATGGAGCGTCTGCGGACCAACACGGTGGAAGCCTGGTGTCAGCAGTTTCTCGCCTGTCTCGCGGACACGACCGGCGACGCGACGGAGTCGCCGCCCGAGCTGAGTCGGGCAGGGGCCCGCAGCAGATCCCCGCGACCTCAAGCGACGCTTGCATAAGTCAGCCCTCCTCGTCGGGAGCGCCCGGACCCCTATAATAGGGAGCGGATCGGTCCGGCAGAGCGGGCGATGAGCGACGTCACCGTGTCAGGAACAAAGGCGAAGAGGTGCTGTTTTTGACAGAGAGGCTCTGCCGGCCAGGTCATCTTGTTTCGAATGCCAGCTGCGAGCTCGCCACCGACTGATCAGATCGAACAGCGACGGACCCCATCGTGTCACCAGCAGACGCTCTCCCTAGAAGCTCACAGACGTTCCGGGTGGAAGGCGCGGATCACGCCCCGCCGCGGATCTACTACGTGCACCCGCTGCTGATCGGGGCTATCAGCTCATGGGGGGAGATATTCGACCACGCCGCCGGGCTGGGCTTCGACACCATTCTGATGGCGCCTCCCTTCGAACCCGGTCATGGCGGCAGCATCTTTCTCCCGCGCGACACGGAGCGGCTTCACCCGGCTCTGGGCCGGGAGGGGGCAATTGACGGCATCGCACGCCTGGCGGACATGGCCCGGGCGCGCAATCTTGCCCTGGCGCTCGATGTGGTGGTCG
>DASQTM010000051.1:0-4996 GCA_035641875.1 Microvirga sp.
CCCGCAGTTTGGACGAGAGGGACACATGCAATTTCGCCCACTTCACGACCGAGTCGTCGTGCGCCGTGTTGATGCCGAGGAGAAGACCAAGGGCGGCATCATCATCCCGGACACCGCCAAGGAGAAGCCGCAGGAAGGCGAGATCGTCGCCGTCGGCCCGGGTGGCCGCGACGAGGCCGGCAAGCTGGTGCCGCTGGACGTGAAGGCGGGCGACCGCGTGCTGTTCGGCAAGTGGTCCGGCACCGAGGTGCGCCTCGACGGTCAGGACCTCCTGATCATGAAGGAATCCGACATCATGGGCGTCGTCGCTTAAGGCGCGCTCCCCGACATTCAGTTGAAGCATACGGAGAGTAGGCAAATGGCTGCCAAGGACGTGAAATTCGCCGGCGACGCGCGCGAGAAGATGCTGCGCGGCGTCGACATCCTCGCCAATGCCGTGAAGGTCACCCTCGGTCCCAAGGGCCGCAACGTGGTGCTCGAAAAGAGCTTCGGGGCTCCGCGCATCACCAAGGACGGCGTCACCGTCGCCAAGGAGATCGAGCTTTCCGACAAGTTCGAGAACATGGGCGCCCAGATGGTGCGCGAAGTCGCCTCCAAGGCCAGTGATGTGGCCGGTGACGGCACCACGACGGCGACGGTCCTGGCTCATGCGATCGTCAAGGAAGGCGCCAAGGCCGTGGCCGCCGGCATGAACCCCATGGACCTCAAGCGCGGCATCGATCTCGCTGTGGCTGAAGCTGTCCGGGACATCCAGGCCCGCTCCAAGAAGGTGGCCTCGTCCGAGGAGATCGCTCAGGTGGGCACCATCTCGGCCAACGGCGACAAGGACATCGGCGAGATGATCGCCCATGCCATGCAGAAGGTGGGCAACGAGGGCGTGATCACGGTCGAGGAGGCCAAGACCGCCGAGACCGAGCTCGATGTGGTCGAGGGCATGCAGTTCGACCGCGGCTACCTCTCCCCGTACTTCATCACCAACGCCGAGAAGATGGTGGCCGAGCTTGAGGATCCCTACATCCTCATCCACGAGAAGAAGCTCTCCTCGCTTCAGCCCATGCTCCCGATCCTCGAGGCCGTTGTGCAGACCGGCAAGCCGCTGCTCATCATCGCCGAGGACGTGGAGGGCGAGGCGCTCGCCACCCTCGTGGTGAACAAGCTGCGCGGCGGCCTGAAGATCGCCGCCGTGAAGGCTCCGGGCTTCGGCGACCGCCGCAAGGCCATGCTCGAGGACATCGCCGTTCTCACCGCCGGCCAGACCATCTCCGAAGACCTCGGCATCAAGCTCGAGACCGTGAACCTGACCATGCTGGGCCGCGCCAAGCGCGTCCGCATCGAGAAGGAGAACACCACGATCATCGACGGCGCCGGCAAGAAGCAGGACATCGAGTCCCGCGTCGGCCAGATCAAGGCGCAGATCGAGGAGACCACCTCGGACTACGACCGTGAGAAGCTCCAGGAGCGTCTCGCCAAGCTCGCAGGCGGCGTCGCGGTGATCCGCGTCGGCGGCTCGACCGAGGTCGAGGTGAAGGAGAAGAAGGACCGCGTTGACGACGCCCTGAACGCCACCCGCGCGGCGGTCGAGGAAGGCATCGTTCCCGGCGGCGGCACGGCTCTGCTGCGCGCCAAGGCTGCGGTGGCCAAGCTGAAAACCGACAATGCGGACGTGCAGGCCGGCATCAAGATCGTGCTGCGCGCCCTTGAGGCTCCGATCCGTCAGATCGCCGAGAACGCCGGCGTCGAGGGCTCGATCGTTGTCGGCAAGATCAACGACAACACCAAGTCCGACACCTACGGCTTCAACGCCCAGACGGAAGAGTTCGTGGACATGCTCGAGGCCGGCATCGTCGACCCGGCGAAGGTCGTGCGCACGGCTCTGCAGGATGCGGCGTCGGTGGCCGGCCTGCTGGTCACCACGGAAGCCATGGTGGCCGATGCTCCCAAGCGCGAGAGCGCTCCGGCGATGCCGGGCGGCGGCGGCATGGGCGGCATGGGCGGCATGGACTTCTAAGTCCATCAAGGGCCGCCCATCCCTGAGAAAGCTCAAGTCCGGCTTGCCGGACTTGAGGGGCGGCATGGACTTCTAAGTTCAGGCGCCACCGTCTGAAAACAAGGAAAAGCCCCGGAGAAATCCGGGGCTTTTTTCGTTGCCGTGCCCTGTCCTTCCTCATCATGGTTGGGGAAGCGACCGCCACACAAGCGCACCGCGGCTCTCCTGCCCACTCATCTCAGGCTTGCCTGAGATGAGCTTTATGATGCGCAAGTCGTTGACCCGAGGCGCGACCGGCTCTCCTCCCCACCCATCTCAGGCTTGCCTGAGATGGGCTTCCTCTTGCGCAAGTCGGGAAGGCTTGGCGCGACAGGCTCTCCTCCCCCTTGTGGGGAGGAGGTGGAGGTGGGGGTGTTTGCACCGGACCTTCATAGGCTATCGCTCACACCCCCACCCTGACCCTCCCCACAAGGGGGGAGGGGAAAGGAGGCGTGGTTCCGCGCCATGGATTCTCTTCCCCTCCGCTTCGCTCCGGCCGGTCCGCAGGACCGGCAGAATGATACCCTCTATCGTCATCACCGGCCTTGTGCCGGTGATCCCGATGGGAAAACCGCAGCGCCCTCAGGATCGTCATGGCCGGGACAAGCCCGGCCATGACGAGGAGGGTGTCATCCCCGGCGAGCGTAACGAGGGAAGGGGATCGCCTGCAGGATGAGGCGTGCGCTTCCCTCCCCCTTGCGGGGAGTGTGAGCGCGAAGCGCCGGGTGGGGGTCGCAGGGTCAAAGCTCTGCTCCAACGAAGAGTGCGAGGCTGCTACAGCGCCTGATCCTCAACTCCTCTCACCCAGCCGCACCACCCCACCCCTTTCCCCTCCCCACAAGGGGAGGGGAAAGGCTCGCGTGTCATCCCGGGGCCGCGCAGCGGAGCCCGGGATCCATAACCGCTGACGGTGCAGGACAAAGCGCAGCGGATGCCATTGTGCTCTTCCTCTCAGCGTCGAGTTTATGGATCCCCGCCTGCGCGAGGATGACAGCCGAGGGTGGCGCCACGGGGGAGAGGATTCCGTTCTGCGGGACTGCGTCCCGACCCTCCGCTTCGCTCCGACCGGTCCGCAGGGCCGGCCGGGCGACATCCACTTCGTCATGCCCGGCCTTGTGCCGGGTATCCCGATCCTGATCGCGCTGCGGTTCCCTATGCGGGAGGGCCGGGACTGATCTCCGGATCAAGTCCAGGGACGGCCAAGCCGAAGGAAGAACCGAGGGGGCGCCCGGCCGGGAGAGCCTCAGCCCTCCAGCCGCCCGCTCGCCACGCCGAAATAGAACAGCTCCTCGCCCGCCCTCGGACGGGCGTCCGGAAACACCACGAAGCCGTCCTGGGGCGCGACAAGCGGCTCGCCGTTGGCGCGGCGGGCGATGACCTCTCCGGCCTGCACGGGGTCGCCCGTGCGCCAGGGCTTCTCCAGGCGATCCTCGGCGCTCTCCGCCGGCGCCACGCTGACGAGTTCGATGGCGCGTCTGGCGGCCCGCGGGGGCGCGGGGGCCGCGATCAGCTTCAGGTGCGCAAGCGCGTTGAGGATGGCCCGGTAGGCGACGTCCGCTGCCTGCGGATCGTCGTGCTGGCCGCATTCCAGGGTCACCCCGTAGCCGCCGGAGAAGCGCATGTATTCGGTGGTGCCGACCCCTAGCGAGAGCGAACCCTCGACGGAGGGGCGCTTTCGGGCGACCCCCTTCACATGGGTGTCGAGCCAGCCATGCATGACCAGTTCAGGACCCAGGATGGACGCGAAACCCGCCTCGTCCGCCGCTCGGGCGAAAGGCTCGATCCCGTCGCCGTTGTCGCGGGGGCCGAGGAACACGAAGGGCTCCCCGGCGGAGCGGAAGGAGTGCAGGTCGAGCAGCACGTCGTGCTCGCGCAGGAGCGGGCACAGGACGTTGGCCACACGGTCCTCGTTGTCCCGGGGGATCGTCGCCTCGCGCAGGTCGCGGTTGAGGTTGCGGTCTCCGTTGCGCTCGTTCTTGAGATAGGCCTTGAGGTTGACCACGGGCACGAAAGTCACCTGCCCGCGCTCGATCCTGAGGCCGCCGGCCCGGCACTCGGCCATCGCGCGCCGGATCGCCTCTGGTCCGCACGGCTCGTTGCCGTGCACCGCGCCGGTGACGATCAGCCGGGGGCCGGGGCGCAAGGCCTTGAAGCTGATGGTTTCGAGCGGCCCGGCCTCGCGCGCTTCCGACATGGCCTCGGCGAGATCCGCCTCGTAGCCGATGTCGATCATCATACCGGGCTCGAGGCGGCGGGCGAGCTCTTCCAGGTGCCGCCGCTGCACCGCCACGCATCCGGCGGTGCCCGAGCCGTCGGGCCGCGCCGCATGGATGAAGATGGCGCTGCCGCGATAGGGCTCGGCCGTTGCGTCGTTGTAGCCGATGGGAACCACCACGTCGAACAGCCCTTCCGCCCGCCGCCGGGTCAGGCGCTCGTCCGGGCGCGCGCCTTCCTCCGCGACCAGCAGGCGGTTGTAGTGGGGGCTCCCGGCGTCCTCTTCCCAAATCATGTCGTCGCGCATGGGCACGAACGGGAAGGCCGCGCCGCCGCCCAACGAGGGGCAATTCACCGGATCGTAGAAGCCGTAGCGCAGCGGGAACACGCCGATGGGCGTGCGCTTGTCGCCCTCGCGCTTGGCGCTTGCCGGCACGAGGCCGCCGCTGCCGATCACGCAGGGGATCGACCAATCGCCGATGGTGAGAGTTCCACGGTGGCAGGGTCCGCTGCTGCGGGGAATGCGCACCCGGATGGCGGGAACCCGGATTCGGGCGTCGCGACTATCCCGTTCACCTGCGGTCGATACGTCCGGCACCGTTCTCTCCCTGCTTTCCTGGACGCACACCTTCTAAGCCAATGCAGGCCCGGACTCCAGCCGCTGCGTCCAGACCCTGGCGGGCGCGTCCAGACCCCTGGCGGGTTTCGGCGGGCAGGGATGCTCGAAAATCCTGACGGCTTGGGGGAATAAAGCTC
>DASQTM010000052.1:0-3683 GCA_035641875.1 Microvirga sp.
CCGCACGGGTTGGCGCAATCGAACACCGCGTAATGCTCAGGTTTAAGGCGCGGCGCGCCTTCCAGGGTCATCGCGCCGCAGATGTGGATGTTGGCGGCCTCGATGTCGGCCTTCGAGTAACCGAGGAAGGTGAGCAGGTCGAAGGACGGATCGTTGAGCCGGTCGGCGGGCACCTTCAGCGCGCCGGTGAGGAAGTCCTCGCCCAGCGTCCAGCGGTTGAACACGAACTTGATGTCGAAGGCCGATTTCAGGCCCTTCTCCACCGCGTCGATCTTCTCGTCCGAGAAGCCCTTGGCCCGCAGGGAGCCGGGGTTGACGGCGGGCGCCTGGCGCATGGAGCCGTGGCCCACCGCATAGGCCTCGATCTCGGCGATCTCGGATTCGCGGTAGCCCAGCGCGCGCAGGGCATCGGGCACCGCCCGGTTGATGATCTTCCAGTAGCCGCCGCCCGCGAGCTTCTTGAACTTCACCAGGGCGAAGTCGGGCTCGATGCCGGTGGTGTCGCAATCCATCACCAGGCCGATGGTGCCGGTGGGGGCGATCACGGTGGCCTGGGCGTTGCGGTAGCCGTTGCGCTCGCCGAGCTCCAGCGCCCGGTCCCAGGCCTCCTTGGCATGGGCCACCAGGGCCTGATCCGGGCAGGAGGCGTGATCGAGGGGCACCGGATTGACCGACAGGCCCTCATAGCCGTGCGCCTGCCCGTGGGCCGCGCGGCGATGGTTGCGGATCACGCGCAGCATGTGCTTGGCATTGGCCTTGTAGTTCGGGAACGGCCCGAGCTCGCCCGCCATCTCGGCGGAGGTGGCGTAGGACACGCCGGTCATGATGGCAGTGATCGCGCCGCCGAGCGCCCGGCCCGCGTCGGAGTCGTAGGGCAGGCCCATGGTCATGAGCAGGCCGCCGATATTGGCGTAGCCGAGGCCAAGGGTGCGGTACTCGTAGGACAGCTGCGCGATCTCCCGCGACGGGAACTGCGCCATGGTGACGGAGATCTCGAGCACCACCGTCCAGAGGCGGCAGGCATGCTCGAAGGATTCGGCGTCGAAGGTCTTGGTCCCGCGGTCGAAGAACTGCAGCAGGTTGGCGGAGGCCAGGTTGCAGGCCGTGTCGTCCAGAAACACGTATTCCGAGCACGGATTGGTCGCCCGGATGCGCCCGCCCGCCGGGCTGGTGTGCCAGTCGTTCATGGTGGTGTTGAAGTGCAGGCCCGGATCGGCGGAGGCCCAGGCGGCGTGGCCGATCTGCTCCCACAGGTCGTGGGCCTTGAGGGTCTTCACCACCTTGCCGTCCTTGCGGGCGGTGAGCTTCCATTCCCCGTCGTTTTCCACCGCGCGCAGAAAGTCGTCGGCGATGGAGACGGAGTTGTTGGAGTTCTGGCCCGACACGGTGAGGTAGGCTTCCGAGTCCCAATCCGTGTCGTAGACCGGGAACTCGATGTCGGTGTAGCCCTGGCGCGCGAACTGCATGACGCGCTTGATGTAGTTGTCCGGGATCATGACCCGCCGGGCCATCTTGATCTCGCGCTTCAGGGCCGGGTTCTTCTCCGGATCGAAGCAGGCGTCGCCTTCGGCCTCGCAGTTCACGCAGGCCTTCATGATGGCCTTGAGGTGCTTGTTGGCGAGCTTGGAGCCGGCCACCAGCGCCGCCACCTTCTGCTCCTCCTTCACCTTCCAGTCGATGTAGGATTCGATGTCCGGGTGGTCGACGTCGACCACCACCATCTTGGCCGCGCGCCGGGTGGTGCCGCCCGACTTGATGGCGCCCGCCGCGCGGTCGCCGATCTTGAGGAAGCTCATCAGGCCGGACGAGCGCCCGCCGCCGGAGAGCTTCTCGCCCTCGCCGCGCAGCCGCGAAAAGTTGGAGCCGGTGCCCGAGCCGTACTTGAACAGGCGCGCCTCGCGCACCCACAGGTCCATGATGCCGCCCTCGTTCACCAGATCGTCCTGCACGCTCTGGATGAAGCAGGCGTGCGGCTGCGGGTGCTCATAGGCCGACTTGGACTTGGTGAGCTTGCCGGTCTTGTGGTCCACGTAGAAGTGGCCCTGGCTCGGCCCGTCGATGCCGTAGGCCCAGTGCAGGCCGGTGTTGAACCATTGCGGCGAGTTGGGCGCCACCATCTGGTTGGCGAGCATGAAGCGCAGCTCGTCGTAGAAGGCCTGCGCGTCCTCCTCGGAGGAGAAGTAGCCGCCCTTCCAGCCCCAATAGGTCCAGCAGCCCGCGAGCCGGTCGAACACCTGCTTGGAGGAGATCTCGGAGCCAAGGCGCTGATCCTCCGGCAGATCGGCCAGCGCCGCCTCGTCGGGCACGGAGCGCCACAGCCAGGAGGGAACGTCGTTCTCCTCGACCTTTTTCAGGCGGGCCGGAACGCCGGCCTTGCGGAAATACTTCTGGGCCAGCACGTCGGACGCCACTTGGCTCCAGGTCTCCGGAACCTCGATGTTCTCGAGCCTGAAGACGATGGACCCGTCCGGGTTGCGGATCTCGCTGGTGGCGAGCCGGAAGGCGAGGGAGGCATAAGGCGATTGTCCGGATTTGGTATAACGCCGCTCGATCCGCATAGGTCACATCCTAAGGTTTGAGGACAAAACGTCCCCGTAGCCGCGAATTTCCCGCGCGGCTCACCAGCCCACAATTTGTTCGACGCTTCGACGATCCGTTCTGCGGATCGTCACTCGCAACACGCCTGAGTTACGGCCTCCCTCGGACGCCACAGGCCGCGCGGCAAAACGCTTGCCACGGGGCTCGGACGCTGCTCTGGGGAGGTCTCAACCGACCCCTTCAGGTCGGCTGCCGGTCTCAGATCGGCACCTCGGCAAGCTAGTCGTGTTGCGAGCCTTACGTCAAGAACTTGTGTCGGCCGGAGTCGTTCCAATCTATATGTTGTGTGTGCCTGTGTGAATTGTGGATAACCTCGGGGCCTGCCGCTAAGCCTCGGAGACTCCTTTCTGAATCGAATTCCGGATTCTGGAATGGCCAAGGTTCGCCGGCTTACCTTCGGGCCTGAAAACATGGCTAACGAAGGGTTAATGTTGTGCCGGCGCAATATCGCCCGGACGGGCATCCCGACCTCGCGTTGCCTCTCCACGAGAGGCGCAAATCCCGCGAATGCGGGAAAACCGCCGGGAATCGCCGGAAAGCGCTTCGGAGAGAATCAGACCCGCGTTTCGGGCGACTCACAGGCTGGACTTCGGGGCAGGCTGAAGCCATATTCCGCGCAACTTCAGGAACCCCTCCGGCGGCGGCAGCAGCAGCGATGAAACAGTTTTTGGCTCAGTTCTTCACTTGGTGGAGCGGACAGACCCTCGGCACGCGCTTCTATACCTGGCGCAAGGGAGGGTTCGTCGGCGAAGACGAGTTCGGCAACCGCTACTACCGCTACGTCCAGGCCCAGGCCATCGATTCGAACGTGGGCGCGGAGCGCCGCTGGGTCGTCTACAACGGCGAATCGGACGCCTCGAAGGTGCCTCCCGGCTGGCGCGCCTGGCTCTGCCACAACGGCGACGTGCCGCCCAGCGAGGAAAGCTACAAGCCGCACCCCTGGGAGAAGCCCTACGTTTCCAACATGACCGGCACACCCCATGCGTACCGCCCCTCCGGCTCCCAGCTCTCGACGGGACAGCGCCCGGCGGCCACCGGCGACTACGTTCCCTGGACGCCGGGAGAGTAGAGCCCCAGGACGCAAA
>DASQTM010000053.1:0-2051 GCA_035641875.1 Microvirga sp.
CCTCGTCCACGCCATCCGGCGCGACGGCTCGTCGGAGGTGAGGCTGTTCCGGCGCTGGCTGCAGGTGGAGGTTGCGCGGGCGGGAACCCCTCTCTCCGCGAGTGGGGAGGGGCAGGGGTGAGCGACTGTCTGGGTTGTCAAGGTGCGAAGGCCAGTTCGGCTCGCGCGTCGCGTGCTTTGGCGTTGAGGCGGACGAGGAGCTTTCGGGCCAGGGCTGTGCGGATGAGCTTCTTGGGCTTCCCGGCCCTGTTCAACTTGGCGTGGAAGGCGGCGAAGTCGGGATCAAAGCGGCGCACGATCTCGGCGACCACGAACAGGATCGAGCGGATGTTGGCGCGCCCGGCTCGCACGGGACGCCTGCCGTTGCTCTTGCCCGAGTCGCGGGCGAGCGGGGCAAGGCCGGCGAGCTTGGCTATGGCCTTGTTGGACAGGGTGCCGATCTCGGGCATCTCGGCCATGAGGCGGGCGACGGTTCGGTTGGCGACGCCCTTGATGGAGCGGAACGCTTGGTCGAGCTGTCGCCAGAGGGGATCGTCGTTGATCAGGCCGGCGACCGCGGCCTCGAGCGAACGGATCTGGCGGCTGACAAGGGCGATCACCTCGCCGATGGAGGCGCGCACGCCCCCGTCGGCCACCAAGCGGCGCCGGTTCTTCTCGGCGACGCGCAGCTCGGTGAGCTGGCGCAGGCGCGTGACCAGGGCCTCCAACTGCTGCTGGGTTTCCGGGGCTGGTTCCTGGGGCGCGACGCGCTTCACGGCGGCAAAGGCGGCGATCAGGCCGGCGTCGATGGGGTCGGTCTTCTCCAGGAAGCCCATGGCTTGGGCGAAGTGGCGGACCTGGCGCGGGTTGAGGATCGCGCAAGGCAGCCCATGCGCCCACAGGAGCATGAAGGGCAGCTTCTCGTACCCGCCGGTCGCCTCCATGGCGACGAGGGCGACCCCGTGCGCCTGGCCGAAGGCGGCCAGAGCCTCGATCCCCTCCGGGGTGTTCGCGAAGCGCTCGGCTGGGCCGTCGGGGCCGATGCGGGCGTCCAGCGTCTCGGAGGAGACATCCACTCCACAGATGAGGGTCATCACGCTAACCTGCCTTGTCCCTGCGATCGTGAGAGATCAAGCGACTGTTCGGTCGCGTGCAACAGCGGCGGTGGTCCCAAAGCTCACCCGCGGTTGCAGCCAGAGGGGGGACGGGCGACATCCGCCGCGCGAGGGATCCGGCAGCCGCCGGATCCCTCGCAACCCCGATCCCAACACGGATCGGCGCCAGTACCCAAATGCAAGGGGCTGGGGAGGAGCCGAGATGCTGGGCGTTAGCTTGGCTTCCCCGATGTGGCCGCGTGTCGCCCAGCCCCTCACCCCCGGATCAAGTCCGGGGCAGGCTCTCGCGCTCCGCGCTCGCCTCAGCCCCCCGTGAAGGGGGCTTCGGCCCTCTCCCCGCCCGCGGGGAGAGGTGAAGGTCACTGAATCTTAGGCGGCTCGCCGAGGTTCAGGTCCGGCAACCCGGGCATTCCCCCGCCCCCCGGCTGGTCCAGACCCGGCGAGAGCAGGTTGTCGAGCTTGCGCTGCACCTCCGCCGGATCGACCTCGGCGGCGCCCCCGAGCCAGTAGGTCACCGATTCCGGCCAGGCGATCACGATCCCGACCAGGACCAGCTGCAGCACGATCCAGGGGATCGAGCCCCAGTAGATGTCGGAGCTTCTCACCTCCTTCGGAGCGATACCGCGCAGGTAGAACAGCGCGAAGCCGAAGGGCGGGTGCATGAAGCTCGTCTGCATGTTCACGCAGAGCAGGACGCCGAACCAGACGAGGTTGACGTCGAGCGCCTTCGCCACCGGCACCAGCATCGGCACCACGATGAAGGCGATCTCGAAGAAATCGAGGAAGAAGGCGAGGAAGAACACGAACAGGTTGATGAAGATCAGGAATCCGGCGCGGCCGCCCGGCAGGTCGGACAGGATGTGCTCGATCCACTTGCCGCCGTTGACGCCCTGGAACACTAGGCTGAACACCGTCGCGCCGATCAGGATAAACATCACCATGGCGGTGATCCGCATG
>DASQTM010000054.1:0-6807 GCA_035641875.1 Microvirga sp.
ATCAAAATTTAGGCGCAGCCGGTTTTCGCCTCGGTCCGCTCCACGTTGAGACCGGGGCGGTGCTCGCGCCCCTGTCTGGCGTCACGGACGTGGTGTTCCGGCGCGTCGCCAAGCGCATGGGAGCCGGCCTCGTCGTATCCGAGATGGTAGCCTCCGACGAGCTGGTTCAAGGGTCGGAAGAGGCGCAGCTCCGGGCGGAGGGGACGGGAATCGAGCCCCATGTGGTTCAGCTCGCCGGCTGCGAGCCGCGCTGGATGGCTGAGGCCGTGCGCGTGGCTGAAGGGGCGGGGGCTCGCATCGTCGACATCAATATGGGCTGTCCGGCCAAGCGGGTCATCGGCGGCTATGCCGGCTCGGCTCTCATGCGCGACCTCGATCATGCCTGCCGCCTTATCGAGGCAACCGTCCAGGCGGCCACGGTTCCTGTGACCGTGAAGATGCGGCTCGGCTGGGACCACGGCACGATCAACGCCCCGGAGCTCGCTCGGCGAGCGGAGGGGCTTGGGGTTCAGGCCGTGACGATCCACGGCCGGACGCGCCAGCAATTCTACAAGGGCAAAGCCGATTGGAGCGCCATTGCTCCCGTGGTCGATACCGTCTGCATTCCGGTGATCGCCAACGGCGACATCGGTTCGCTTGAGGATGCGCGCGCCTGCCTTGCCGCCTCCGGCGCAACGGCCGTGATGGTCGGCCGCTCGGCAGTCGGCAGGCCATGGCTCGTGGGCCAGATCGGAGCGGCCCTCCAGGGACGGCGCATCTCCGACCCCACGCCCGACGAGATGACCGCCATCGCCGTCGAGCATTATGAAGGGCTGCTGGCCCTTTATGGCGAGAGGGTCGGCATCCGCCATGCCCGCAAGCATCTTGCGGCTTATGCGGATGTGGCGCTCGCGGCCGGCTTTTCCATCAGCCCGGCCGTTCGATCGGCTCTGGTCACGTCCGAGGACCCAAAGACGGTCGTGGCCCTGCTGCGGAGCGTCTATGCGCGCCAGGATCGGGAGGCTGCCTGATGACGGGCCTCAACGATCTCGTTATGAACGCGCTCCCGCTGCCGGTTCTCACCATCGGGCCGGAGCATCGGGTCCTTCACGCCAATGCGGCGGCCGAGTCCTTCTTCGATATGAGCCTGCGGCGGATGCAGCGCCAGACGCTCGGCGAGCTACTTCCCTTCGGCTCTCCCGTCATGGCCTTGGTTGAGGATGTGCGGCAAAGGGGTTCGAGCGTCAGCGAGCACCGGATCGACATCGGCAGCCCGCGCCTTGGCCCGGAGCGCACCGTCGATGTGTTCGCCACCCCGTTGAGCGACGGCAGCGACAGCGTCGTCATCATGCTGCAGGAGCGCACCATCGCCGATAAGATGAACCGGCAGCTGACCCACCGGGGTGCGGCCCGGTCCATCACGGCTCTTGGGGCTCTGCTGGCCCATGAGATCAAGAACCCGCTCTCAGGAATCAGAGGCGCGGCGCAGCTTCTCGAGCAATCGGCCAACGATGACGACCGTCTGCTGACCCGCCTGATCTGCGATGAGACCGACCGGATCGTGAAGCTCGTCGAGCGCATGGAGCTGTTCGGAGAGGAGCGCCCGGTGGAGCGGGGGCCTGTCAACATCCACGGGGTGCTCGACCACGTGAAGCGCCTCGCCCAATCGGGCTTTGCCCGCCACATCCGTTTCACCGAGAACTACGATCCATCGCTGCCGCCGGTCCTCGGCAACAGGGATCAGCTGATCCAAGTCATCCTTAACCTCGTCAAGAACGCGGCGGAGGCTATCGGGATCGACACCAGCGAGGGCGAGATCACCCTGACGACGGCCTTCCGCACGGGCGTTCGCCTCCATGTGCCGGGCTCCCAGGAGCGGGTGAGCCTGCCGATCGAGCTGAGCGTCCGCGACAACGGCCCCGGCATTCCGGCGGAGCTGATGGGCGACCTGTTCGATCCCTTCGTGACCACCAAGGTCCAGGGCAGCGGCCTCGGATTGGCCCTGGTGGCGAAGATCGTCGGCGATCATGGCGGCATCATCGAATGCGAGCCTGCGCCCCGACGCACGACCTTTCGAATTCTCCTGCCGATGCACCGCGCCAATGACGGGCGCGGGGCTGAAATGTGAGACCAGATACATGCCCAGCGGACAGATTCTTCTTGCCGACGACGACGCCGCCATCAGGACCGTTCTGAACCAAGCCCTGTCACGGGCAGGATACGAGGTTCGCTCCACCAGCAACGCCGCCACGCTCTGGCGCTGGATATCGCAAGGGGAGGGCGATCTCGTCATTACCGACGTGATGATGCCGGACGAGAATGCCTTCGACCTGCTGCCGCGCATCAAGAGGCAGCGTCCCGAGCTTCCGATCATCGTCATGAGCGCCCAGAACACCTTCATGACGGCGATCAAGGCTTCTGAGCGCGGAGCCTACGAATATCTCCCCAAGCCTTTTGACCTGAAGGAGCTCGTCGCCGTCGTCGGGCGAGCCTTGTCCCGGCCCCGGGCGCTCTCCAGCCCCAGCCCGGCGGCCGATAACGAGGATATTCCGCTCGTCGGCCGCTCCCACGCCATGCAGGAAATCTATCGCGCCCTGGCGCGGCTGATGCCCACCGACCTCACCGTGATGATCACCGGCGAGTCCGGCACGGGCAAGGAGCTTGTCGCCCGGGCGCTGCACGATTACGGCAAGCGCCGGCAGGGCCCCTTCGTGGCCGTCAACATGGCGGCGATTCCGCGCGAGCTCATCGAATCCGAACTGTTCGGCCACGAGAAGGGGGCCTTCACTGGGGCGACCTCGCGCAACACCGGCCGTTTCGAGCAGGCGGAGGGCGGCACGCTCTTTCTCGATGAGATCGGCGACATGCCCATGGAGGCGCAAACCCGCCTCCTGCGCGTTCTCCAGCAGGGCGAATACACCACCGTGGGCGGCCGCGTGCCGATCAGGACGAATGTTCGAATCGTGGCTGCCACGAACAAGGACCTTCGGGTCCTGATCCAGCAGGGCCTCTTCCGCGAGGATCTCTACTTCCGCCTCAACGTCGTTCCCCTGCGCCTGCCTCCCTTGCGTGAACGGGTCGAAGACCTCCCTGACCTCGCGCGTCATTTCTTCTCCCTGGTGGAGAAGGAAGGATTGTCGCGCAAGCAGCTCGACGTGGAGGCCATGGACAAGCTTAAGCGCTACCGCTGGCCTGGTAACGTCCGCGAGCTGGAGAATCTGGTCCGCCGCTTGGCCGCCCTCTACCCGCAGGATACGATCACCGGCGCCATCGTCGATGCGGAACTGGACTCCCAGCCCCTGCTGCCGCTGCCCTCGGCCGGAAGGGCCTCTCCGCAGGGATCGCAGGCGGCCGATGGGCTGTCCGACGCGGTCGAGCGGCATCTGGCTGAATATTTCTCCGGATTTAGGGATACCCTCCCGCCCCCGGGGCTCTATCACCGAATCCTGCGGGAAATCGAAGGTCCCCTCATCGGAGCCGCGCTCGCCGCCACCCGCGGCAATCAGATTCGCGCCGCAGAGCTCTTAGGAGTCAATCGCAACACCTTGCGGAAAAAAGTTCGGGATCTTGAGCTTACGGTGGTGCGAACCAACCGCTAGCAGAGAGTCCTCTGTAATAATTTGACCACAGTGTTGTGTTGGTGCATCACCCGAACTGAAGGGTGCAGGGATGCAGGCACCCGTTTCGCGGGGCCCCACTCTTGATCAGCCAGGACCTTCAAGCGCAGCGCCCAACGGCCGAGCCCACTCACACGAGTCTCGGCTGGTTGGGCTATGCAGCCGTTCTGACCGCCCTTGCGTCAGCGCTGGCGACCTTCCTAGTCCTGGCGGGCGCGACGCCTCTTCTGCCGACGCACAATGTGGTCGTGTGGGTCTTCATCCTGAACGGCCTGCTGATCGTCGTGCTGCTTGGGATCGTCGTCTGGCAGGCACGGAAGCTGGTGCGGGAGCGCAGGGCGGGGGCGGCCGCCGCGGGCCTTCATGTGAGGATCGTCAGCCTGTTCAGCCTCGTGGCCGTGCTTCCCGCCATCCTCGTGGCGGCGGTCGCCACCGTCACCCTGGAGCGCGGCCTCGATCCTTGGTTCACGGGCTCGATCAAGGAGCTGATGTTCAACACGGTCGAGATCGCCCGCTCCTACCGGGAGATGCAGTGCAGGACCCTGGCGCGGGAAACGCAGCTCATGGCCGCCGACCTCAACCGCGCAAAGGTTCTCTACGACGCGGATCGCAAGATCTTCCGCGATTTCATGAATTCCCGCGCGGTCTTCCTCGGGTTCCCTATCGCCATGATCCTCGAGCCTAACGGCACTGTGGTCGACAGGCTGGAGATCAAGCCGCTCCCGGGCGTTCCTCAACCGACCGCGGCCGACCTTCAGGATGCCAGCGACAAGGAGGCCCTGTGCCTCTTCCCGCGCAACGGCAACATCTTCCGTTCGATCCTGAAACTGGAGGCTCATGGCGGACGCATTCTCTATGTCGCCCGCGAGGTGGATCCCCGCGCCATCGAGTTTCCTCCGGTGGCGGAGGCCGGTGTGGCCTTCTATGAGGCGCTCGATCAGAAGAAGGCAGGCATTCAGGTCGCCTTCGCGTCCATGTTCGCCCTGATCGCCCTTATCGTCCTGCTCTCGGCCATCTGGTTCGGACTGAACTTCGCCAACAAGCTCGTCGCGCCGATCCGGCGCCTCATCCACGCCACCGACCAGGTCGCCACCGGCAACTTCTACGTTCAGGTGCCGATTCGGAGAGGCGAGGGCGATCTTGGCCATCTGGGCGAGACCTTCAACAAGATGACGTCGGAGCTGCGCCGGCAGCACGACGGATTGACTGCCGCCAGCGACCTGATGGACCGCCGCCGCCGCTTCACGGAAGCGGTGCTGGCCGGCGTCTCTGCCGGCGTCATCGGCATCAACGCCCGCGGTTTGATCACCATCGTCAATCCCTCGACGGAGGCTTTGCTTGAGACCCCCCGCGAGGAATTGCTTGGGCGGCCGATCACCATGGTTCTGCCGGAAGTGGCAATTCTCGTGGACGAGATGACCCAGGGCCGGCACAGGCTGATGCAGCAGCAGATCCAGATCGACCGGAAGGGCAAGGAGCGGACCATTAATGTTCGCGTCACCAGCGAGCAGGCTCGCAGCCAGGAGAGGGATCTCGTCATTACCCTCGACGACATTACCGATCTGGTATCGGCGCAGCGCACCTCCGCCTGGGCGGATGTGGCGCGTCGCATCGCGCACGAGATCAAGAATCCCCTGACGCCGATCCAGCTATCGGCGGAGCGTATCCGCCGCAAGTATGGCAAGGTCATCACCACCGACCGGGAGGTGTTCGACCAATGCACCGACACCATCGTGCGGCAGGTCGATGACATCAAGCGCATGGTCGACGAGTTCTCATCCTTCGCCCGCATGCCAAAGCCGACGATCGGCAGCGAGGATTTGGCCGAGACGATCCGTCAGGTGGTTTTCATGATGCGAATCGCGCATCAGGAGATCCAGTTCACGGATCAGCTGCCGCCGGGACCCGTAGTGGCGCCCTTCGACAGACGGCTTCTCTCACAGGCCATCACAAACATCGTCAAGAACGCGACCGAGGCGATTGCCGCAGTGCCTGACGAGGCCCGCGGTCAGGGGCACATTGACGTGACGCTGGACGATACGTATCCGGATTACTTGATCCTCGCCGTCACCGACAACGGCAAGGGATTTCCGACGGAAGGTCGACAGCGCCTCCTGGAGCCTTACATGACGACCCGAGAGGGCGGCACCGGACTGGGGCTCCCGATCGTTGCGAAAATTCTCGAAGACCACGGCGGAGGCATGGAACTCGTCGATAACCCGGCAGGCCGGGGTGGACAGGTTCGCATGTGGATACCGAAGACGAAACAAGTTGCATTGGACGAGACCGCGGTCGCCTCCACCAGCAACGATACCCGCAAGGCAAGCCTATGAGCGCTGACATTCTCGTCGTCGATGACGAGGCCGATATTCGTGAGCTTGTGGCCGGCATCCTTGAGGATGAAGGCCACCGGACACGCACGGCCGGCACCTCCGATGATGCGCTGGCCGCCATCGAGGCGCGGCGTCCGCACCTTGTGTTTCTCGATATCTGGCTGCAGGGCAGCCGGCTCGACGGCCTGCAGGTGCTCGACATCGTCAAGGCTCATCATCCGGACCTGCCGGTCGTGATGATCTCGGGACACGGCAACATCGAGACGGCCGTCTCCGCCATCAAGGCCGGGGCTTACGACTTCATCGAGAAGCCCTTCAAGGCGGACCGGCTCGTGCTCGTCGCGGAACGCGCTCTCGAAGCCTCCCGACTCAAGCGCGAGGTGCGAGATCTGCGCGCCCGTTCCGTGCAGGCCAGCCGCATCGCCGGCAAGTCCATCGTCATCAACCAACTGCGCCAGGCGGTGGAGCGGGCAGCGCCGACCAATGCACGCATTCTGATCACCGGCGCTCCCGGCTCCGGCAAGGAGCTGACGGCGCGCACCATCCACGGCCTGTCCACTAGGTCCAACGGCACCTTCGTGGTTCTCTCGGCGGCAACCATCACGCCCGAGACCATGGAGGCGGAGCTTTTCGGCACCGAGGGCGAGGAGGGCAGGGGACGTCGCGTAGGCGCTCTCGAGGAGGCCCATGGCGGCACCCTCTACATCGATGAGATCGCCGACATGCCGCGGGAGACGCAGAACCGGATCCTCCGCGTTCTGGTGGACCAGAACTTCCAGCGCGTCGGGGGAACCACACGGGTTCACGTGGATGTCCGCATCATCTCATCGTCGAGCCGCGACCTGCCGGCCGAGATTGCCTCAGGCCGCTTCCGGGAG
>DASQTM010000055.1:0-2288 GCA_035641875.1 Microvirga sp.
CCAGGCGATGACGAAGGAGCCGAGCACGCCCCACGCCGCGCATTCGGTCGCCGTCGCCCAGCCGAAGAGGAGCGAGGCGAAGACCAGGATGATGAGCAGAAGGCAGGGGATCAGGTTCGCCGAATGCCGGAGCTTCTCGCCGAACCGCATCCGCGGCTCGGGCGGCGGCTGTTTCTCCGGGTTCAAGAGCGACCAGACGGCGATGTAGCCGGAATAGAGAGACATCACGAGAAGGCCCGGCAGGAAGCCGGCGAGGAAGACCTGGATGATCGAGACGTTCGCCGCCACCGCATAGACCACCATGGTGATCGAAGGCGGGATGAGGATGCCGAGGGTGCCGGCGCCGGCGAGCGAGCCGAGGCTCAGCTTGTCGTCGTAGCCGCGCTTCTTCAATTCCGGAAGGGCGATCTTGGCGATAGTGGCGCAGGTCGCGGCCGAGGAGCCCGAGACCGAGCCGAAGATGCCGCAGGCGAGCACGTTCACATGCATGAGCCGCCCCGGCAGCCAGTTGAGCCAGGGCGCGAGGCCTCGGAACATCTCCTCAGACAGCCGCGTGCGAAACAGGATCTCGCCCATCCAAATGAAGAGCGGCAGCGCTGCGAGCGTCCAAGAGGCGGAATTGCCCCAGATCGTGGTCGCAAGCACCGAGCCCGCCGGAATGCCGCCGCCCACGAACTGCATGCCGACCCAGCCGCAGGCCATGAGCGCGATGGCGATCCACACGCCCCCGGCGAGAAGCACCGCAAGCAGCAGGAGCAGCAGGCCCGAGATCTCGATGAGCTCCATGGGCCTAGACTCCGCTCTGGATCGCGCGCTCCACCACCTCTTCGGCGGTGACGGCGGGCGGCTTCTCGTAGCGCGGGTCGCCGCCGCGCAGCACGTGAACGAATTCGTCCAGAAAGGCGATGAACAGGATCGCGAGACCGGTGGCATAGCCGATCTGCGGGATCCACAGGGGGATCGCCAGCACCCCCTGGGCCATGTCGTTGAAGCGGTAGCTGTCATAGGTGAGCTGCACCGCATGCCAGGCGAAGAAGCCCACGAAGCCGAGGCCGATCACCAGGGAGAAGATCTCGAAAGCCCAGCGGGTGCGCCCCCGCAGCCGGTCGGTGAGCAGCCCGACCCGGATCATCTCGCCCGACCGGAAGGTGTGGGCCAGCCCAAGGAACGCCATGGCGGCCATGGACCAGGAGGCGAAATCGTCCCCGGCCGGGATGTTGACGCCGATGCCTCGCCCCAGGGAAAGCCCCATCATCAGGAGGAAGATCACGATGAGGAACAGGCCCGCGAGATAGCCGGCGAAGCGGTAGAGGCCGTCGAGAAGGGAGCGGAGCATGCAGGCTGCTTGGGTTAAGCCCTCGGCAGGAAGGCGCGCCTGAGTTTAGGGATGCTGGCCGCAGGAGCAAGCGGTTCTTGGCCAGGGGACAAAGAATGGACCGGCGCGTTCACAGGCGCATCCTCCCCTGTCCCGGCAGGCGCACGAGAAAGGGGCCTCGCGGCCCCTTGCCGTTGCGGCCCCTTATGACTTCTGGTGGGCGATGACCTTGTCCTTGATGGCGTCATAAGCGTTCTGCGGGATGATCTTCTTGTCCACCAGTTCGTTCTTGGCCCGATAGGGGCGTCCCTTGATGATGGCCTCGGCCCGGGCCGATCCGATCTCCGGCAGCTTGTCGAGATCGTCCTTGGAGGCGGTGTTGATGTCGAGCAGGGCTCCCTGGGACGACGTTGCGGCGGGAGCCGCCGGCTTCGCTGCGGTGCTTGGCGCTGGGGTGCTTGGCGCTGCGGTCTGGGCGAGGGCCGGAGAGGCGAGCAGCAGGCCAAGAGCCGCAAGGGTTCCGAGATGAGACAGACGCATTGAAGTCCTCCTTCGCTTCAAGGGCCATGCCCTCTGGAGACATGGCCCGACAAATACAGTCCCGCTTATGAACAACCCGTTGGCTTCCGTTCAGTTCATCGGACGGGATTCCTAAGCCTTTAGGGCCGTCTGATACCTTCCGGAGACAGACGCATTCCTGTGGTCTCAGGTGCTCAACGGCCCTCCCTGACGCCATTGACGAGCGCCATCTGTCCATCGCCAAGCCTGCCATCGCTGCACGGCGGCTACGAGCTAAGTCTCCATCCCTTGTTCTCGGCCGCAGGCCGGCTAGCGGACGCATGCGACCTCCCGCCCCGGTCCGGACCCTCGCTATCCTCCTGTTAACCTGCTAGAACAAAACACGAACAATCTGTTGCGGAACACCCATGGACGAGAAGCTTGCCAAGAAGCTGCGCATCCTGGCGGATGCGGC
>DASQTM010000056.1:0-5703 GCA_035641875.1 Microvirga sp.
GAGAGCAGCTTGCGGGTATAGGAATGCTGCGGGTTCTCGAGGACCGCCTGCCTTGACCCAAGCTCGACGATCTGCCCGAGATACATCACCGCAACCCGGTGGCTGATCCTCTCCACCACGGCCATGTCGTGGGTGATAAACAGATAGGACAGTCCCCGCCTCTCCTGCAACTCCATGAGCAGGTTGACGATCTGCGCCTGGATCGACACGTCAAGCGCCGAGACGGCTTCGTCGGCGATGACGAGCTTCGGATCGCTGGCGAGCGCGCGGGCGATGGAGACGCGCTGCCTCTGACCGCCGGAGAATTCATGCGGGTAGCGCTTGGCGTGCTGCGGCAGCAGGCCGACCTGCTCGAGCAATTCCTGCACCCGCCGCTCGATGCCCTTGCGGTCCTTGATGAGCCCATGCACCACGATGGGCTCGGCGATGCTGTAGCCCACCGTGTGGCGCGGATCGAGGGACGCGAAGGGATCCTGGAAGATGTACTGGATCTGCTGCCGCAGGCGGCGGCGCTCGCCCGCGCCCATGGAGCCCATGTCGCGGCCCTCGAACCGCACCGTGCCGCCGGTCGGCTCCACGAGCTGCTGCAAGGTGCGGCCGATGGTGGACTTGCCGCTGCCCGACTCGCCCACCAGCGCCAGGGTCTCGCCGGGATAGATGTCGAAGCTGACCTCCTCCACCGCATGAACCCGGTGGGTGACGCGGCCGAAGAAGGTCTTGCCCACGTCGAAGCGCGTGGTCAGCTTCTCCACCTGGAGCAGGGGCTTGGCGTAATCGGCTGTGTCCTGAACATGGGCCTCGCCCACCTGCCTTGCCGCGCCGCCGTCCATCACCATCACGGGCGTGCGCCTCGGCAGGGGCTGTCCCGTCAGGCTGCCCAGGCGCGGCACGGCGGAGAGGAGCGCGCGGGTATAAGGATGCTGTGGGGCCGTGAAGATGTCGCGCACATCCGCCTGCTCCACCTTCTCGCCCTTCCACATCACCACCACGTCGTCGGCCATCTCGGCCACCACGCCCATGTCGTGGGTGATGAAGATCACGGCGGTGCCCATCTCCTGTTGCAGGTCGCGGATGATGTCGAGGATCTGCGCCTGGATCGTCACGTCGAGAGCAGTGGTGGGCTCGTCGGCGATGAGCAGTTTCGGGTTGCAGGCGAGCGCCATGGCGATCATCACCCGCTGGCGCATGCCGCCGGAGAGCTGGTGCGGGTAGCGGTCGAGGAGCTTCTCCGCATCGGGGAGGCGCACCTTCTTCAGCAGGTCCCGCGCCCGCAGCCGCGCGTCGCGCGGATTGAGGCCCTCATGCAGCGTGAGCGTTTCGGCGATCTGGTTGCCGATGGTGAAGACCGGGTTGAGGGAGGTCATCGGCTCCTGGAAGATCATCGCGATGTCGTTGCCACGAATGGCCCTGAGCCGGTCGTCGGGCGCGCGTACGAGATCGAGCGCCTCGCCCGCGGAGGGACGGAACAGCACCTCCCCGCCGGCGATCCGCCCGCCGGTGTAATCGGTGAGCCGCATGATCGCGAGCGACGTGACGGATTTCCCCGAGCCTGACTCGCCCACCACCGCCAGGGTTTTTCCCGGCTGCACGTCGAAGCTCACGTCCTTGACGGCCCGCAAGACTCCCTGCCCGGAGCCGAACTCCACCGAGAGGCGTCGGACGGACAGGAGGGGTTCAGTGTGAGTGGGCAGTCCGGCTGGTGTGTGCGACATCAATCCATTCTCAAGGGCAGGCACCGTCGAATGAGGGAGGGTTCAACACCGATCTCATCCTCAGGGTCTGGTTCATAAATCCTCTCACCTCATCCTGAGGAGCCGCGTCAGCGGCGTCTCGAAGGAGGTTCCAGTAATCTCTGGAGACGCCTCGTCCTTCGAGACGCTACGCTCCTCAGGATAAGGCTGTGTGGTCGATAAACCTACGCCTTGGATATAACCCACCTTGATTCAGCCCCTCACGCCGTGACCCACTCGCCGCCGCGCATGAGCGGCTCCGCCCGGCCGTCCGCCGTGACGCCGTCCACGTCCACCTGGTCGGATCCGATCATCCAGTCGATATGGATGAGGCTCCGGTTGGAGCCGCGGGCCGATAGCTCGTCCTCGCTCATCTGGCCGCCGCCGCGGATGCACTTGCTGTAGGCCTGGCCGAGCGCGATGTGGCTGGAGGCGTTCTCGTCGAACAGGGTGTTGAAGAACAGAAGCCCGCTCCTTGAGATCGGCGAGGAGAACGGCACCAGGGCCACCTCGCCGAGGCGGCGCGCGCCTTCGTCCGTATCGAGAACCTTGCCGAGCACGGATTCGCCCGTGCGCGCCCGGCTCTCCACGATGCGCCCGCCTTCGAACCGCACCTGGATGTCCTGAATGAGGGTGCCGTTGTAGGAGAGCGGCTTGGTGCTGGTCACGGTGCCGTCGACCCGATCCTTGTGCGGGGTGGTGAAGACCTCTTCGGTGGGAATGTTGGCGTTGCAGACCAGGCCATTCTTGGCCGCGGTCGAGCCGCCGTTCCATTCATGGCCGTCCGCCAGCCCGACGCGCAGGTTCGTGCCGGGGCCGCGGAAATGCAGGGCGGCGTAATTCTTCCCGTTGAGCATGCGGGTGCGCGCCTGAAGGTTGGCGTTGTGCGCCTCCCAGGCGGCAATGGGATCGGGGGTGTCCACCCGGGAGGCGGAGAAGATCGCCCGCCACAGCTTGTCGACGGCAACCTCCTCGGAATCGCCCGGAAACACGGCCTTGGCCCAGGCGGGCGTCGCGGCGGACACGATGGTCCAGTTGATGTCGAAGCCGGCGATCAGGTTGAGGGCCGGCATATAGGCCTGCGAGCGGGCGCGGTTCGCCCGGGAGACCTTGTCCGGATCCTCCCCGGCCAGCAGGGACGGATCCTCGCCCACGATGGCCAGACGCGCGGCCCCGTTCCTGTAGGCCGCCGCCATACCCTCGAAGAGCCAGGCGGAGGCGGTGTCGAAGCTCTCGCGCCGCCCGTGGCGGTAGCGCATGAGCGTCGCCTCCTCGTCGGAGTAGAACGTGGTCACGAGGGACGCGCCGGCCCGATAGGCGTGCTCCGTGATGCGGCGGGCCAGGGGAACCGCCTCCAGCGGCGCGGTGATCACCAGTTCCTGTCCGGCTTTCAGCCCCAGGCCGACCCGCACGGCGACCTCCGCCAGGCGGTCCAGGAGCTGGACGTGGGATCGGGCCTCGGACGGGTTGCGGAATTGCTCGTTCATGCGGGCGTCTCTCGAAACGAAAAAGGATAGGGGAAAGGCTACACGCCCCATCAGGGGGCGCAACCTCCGGACATGCAGGCTCACATATGCCCCGGCACCGCCCCGCCAAGGGCCTCCCGGTCGAAGGCGATGCTCTTGATGATGGCGTGAACCTGGAGACCGGGCCTGAGGCCGAGCTCCTGGGCGGATTTTCGGGTCACGCTGGCGACGAGGCCGTCGCCGCAATCGAGGGCGACATCGAGGCTCGCCCCCTGCCCTTCGCCTATGGACATGATGGTTCCCGGCAGCACGTTGAGGGCGCTCAAGCCCTCGGGCCGCGTCAGGGACAGGATGATGTCCCGGGCCCTCAGGCGCACGCGCAGGCCGGTTCCGGGAGCCTCATCCAGGCGCGGCACGGTGAGCGTTCCGGCCCGGGTCTCCAGGATCGTCAGGCTGAAGGCGTCTTCGTGCCGCAGCACACGGGCTTCGATCAGGGCTCCGGCCTCGCTCGCGCCCGGTTGCAGGAAAAGGCCGGTGTCGCGCAGGATCGCGGAGGCCGCGCCCGATGCGGTGACCCGGCCGTTCGACAGGACCACGATGGAGGTGGCAAGCCGGGCGATCTCGGCCACCGAATGGCTGACGAGAACCATGGGCACGTCCCCCTCGTCCCGCAGCCGCTCGATATAGGGATAGATCTCGGCCTTGCGCGCCTCGTCCAGGGACGCCAAGGGCTCGTCCATGAGCAGCAGGTGCGGATCGGCCAGCAGAGCCCGGCCGATGGCCACCCGCTGCTTCTCGCCCCCCGACAGGGTGGAGGGCCAGCGGTCGAGGAGAGATCCCAGGCCCAGGAGCTCCACCATGCCGTCGAAGCTGGCCTTCCGCTCGCGCCGGGGCGAGAACCAGCGCCCGAAGAGGAGGTTGCGCCGCACGCTCAGATGAGGGAACAGCCGCCCCTCCTGGAACACGTAGCCGATCCGCCGCCGGTGCTTGGGAACGAAGACGCCTTCCTTCGTGTCTACGAGGACCCGCCCCTTCACGGCGATCCGGCCCTGGGACGGGCGGATGAGGCCGCCGACCGCATTGACCAGGGTGGTCTTGCCCGAGCCGGAGGGGCCGAACAGGGCGGTCAGCCGCCCCTCGGACCGGAAGCGCGCCTCAAGCATAAAGCCGCCCTGCCGGTGGCTGATGTCCACGTCGAGGATCATGGGGCAGAACCCCGCCGCCGGACCCGCCGGGCCATCCATTCCGACATCAGGAGCGCCGCAACCGAGATGAGCACGGACACCAGGGTGAGGCGCAGGGCTCCGGCCTCGCCTCCCGGCACCTGGGTGAAGGTGTAGATGGCGGACGGAAGGGTCTGGGTCTCGCCGGGGATGTTGGACACGAAGGTGATGGTGGCGCCAAACTCGCCCATGGCCTTGGCGAAGGACAGGACCATGCCGGCGATGATCCCTGGCAGGATGAGCGGCAGCGTCACGGTGACAAACACGAAGACCGGGTTGGCCCCCAGGGTTCCGGCGGCGTCCTCGAGCCTGCGGTCGACGGCTTCCACGGACAGGCGAACGGCGCGCACGAGCAGGGGAAATCCCATGATGGCGCAGGCGAGCGCCGCCCCGGTCCAGCGAAACGACAGCACGATGCCGAACTGCTCCGCCAGGAAGGACCCGACCGGCCCGCGGCGGCCGAAGCCGAGGAGCAGGAAATAGCCCACCGCCACGGGGGGCAGGACCAGCGGCAGGTGAACGATCACGTCGAGCGCCTGCCGGCCCCAGAAGCGGCCCCGCTCCAGCACGAAGGCGACGGCGATGCCGGGGATGAGGCTCGCCGCCATCGCGGTGAGGGCCACCTTGAGGCTGAGGCGGACCGCCACCCATTCCTCGGGAGACAGCCAGTCGGTCACGAACCGGAGCCCGGCGCGTTCATGAATGTAAAGCCCTGCTTCTCGAAATGGGGCCTCGCCCGGCCCGATTGCAGGAACGCCAGGAACGAGGCCGCATGGGGGTTGGCGGAATCCTTCGTGAGCGCAACCGGATAGACCACGGGCGGGTGGCTGCCCTCGGGAAAGGCCGCGACGATCCTCACCTTCGGGTCCGATGCGGCGTCGGTCCTGTAGACGATCCCGAGCGGGGCCTCGCCCCGGGCGACGAGCACAAGGGCCGCCCGCACATTCTCCGTCTGGGCGAGCCTGCTCTTCACGCCCTCCCAGGCTCCGAGCTTTTCCAGGGCGGCCTTGCCGTATTTGCCCGCGGGAACGGCCTCCACATGGCCCATGGCCAGGCGTTCCCGGCCCAGCACGGCGCCGAGATCGAGCCCCGGCTGCAGGGAGACCTGCAGGCTCGAATCCTTGAGGGCGATCAGCACCAGGGCATTGCCCAGGAGGTTGGCGCGGGTCTCAGGCCTGATCAGGCCTTTCGAGGCTGCGTAGTCCATCCAGTCGAGATCGGCGGAAAAGAAGATGTCGGCGGGAGCCCCGGCCTCGATCTGCTTGGCCAGCACGTTGCTTGCCG
>DASQTM010000057.1:0-12925 GCA_035641875.1 Microvirga sp.
CGGGAAAGGTCGTACTCGGCTCTTGAACAAGCGCTGTACTCCGAGCGCTTCCAGGTTCACGGAGCCCTTGAAGTGCAAGGGATCTGCGAGAGCTGTCAGACTCACGGCAGGTGAGTCTGAGTCCCTGCGTCGCGAGCGGGCAGCCTGCAGCATGGTGGAAAGGAGCACCGATCCGGATCGGCGCCATCGCCGAAGGCGCAGCTCGGCAGCTTCGAAGACCACTCGCGCCGGGTTCATTTCCCGCTCATCGGCAGCTGGTGGCAGGCATCCCTTTTCGAGCCTGAACTTGGATGCAGGCCGCAGCATCAGCAGCCCACATGGGGCAGGTTGAGCATCACAGGCCGGAGGCCCTATCCGGCCATGCGCACCCGAATGTCCTCCAGTTCGGTGATCGCCGCTTCGATCTCCGCCAATCTGCGACTCAGCATGGAAATTTGCTCATCGATGATGCGCAGGGACAGGGAGAATTGCGGTTCGCTCGCATGATCCGAGATCATTTCACGGATTTCGGCGAGGGTGAATCCAAGCTGCTTCGCCTTGAGGATCATCTCCAGGCGGTTTCGGTCCCGCGCCGTGTACAACCGATGCAGGCCCTGCCGTTTCGACGAGATGAGACCCTTTTTCTCGTAGAAGCGAAGGGCGCGCTGAGTGGTTCCAAGCTTGCTGGCGAGGTCTCCGATCTTGTAGTATTTTTCTCCCTCGGCTTGGACGATATTATACATTCGCTTCTTCCCTTTTGGCCGCTGGCGCTCGGTCGAAGAATCTCCCCGGAAGGCCGATATGCTCGATCCAAGCTCGCCTTAGGTAAAATGATATCAGGGCCGATCCCGGATTGCTTGGACGCGGGCGTATGATGCCTTTGCGCCGAACGAATGCGGGATCATCCTCATCGTCCTGAGCGCCGGATGGCCTTGCTCGGCGGACGATTTCCGGTTCGGCTGCCCGCGGATCCTCGTCTTACGTAACGGCAGGGATGCTCTCGCCTTCTCCGACACGCGCATCGGAAGCTTGCCTCATAGGCATGTGTCATCGCCGTCAGAGATTCACTTCGAGCAAACCTTTTTGACGCCTCAAGCCGAGACGGCAGGGGACCACGGGCTTAGGCTGATACGCTCAAGTAAGAAAGCACAGCGAATGCTGGCTTGATCGGGGCAGACATGGCGTGGGTTGTTGGCATCAGTGGCGGCACCGCTCCCGGCAAGGCGGCGATGAAGCGTCATGCCTCCAAGCGTGTGGTCGTCATGCCGGTCGCTAACACCATGATCGGCTCCGCAGACACGGACCGCCCCGGGAACGGGGCTCATTGCAGAAGCCTCATCCCGCTATGCCTGCACGCGATTTGCCCCATCGATCTGAGAGGCCGCCGATGAACGTTCATTCGCAGGCTCTGCAGATAACGGAACGTGACCTGCGGCGTGCGCTTTCCGACGGCTTGTTCGAGCTCGATTACCAGCCCGTGGTGAATCTGCGCGAGGCCCGAATCAGCGGATGCGAGGCCCTCGTGCGGTGGCCTCATCCCGTGCGCGGCCATATCTCGCCCTCGGAATTCGTGCCTCTGGCTGAAAAGAGCGGTCTCATCGAAGCCATCGGCGAGTGGGTCCTGCAGCAGGCCTGCGCGGAGGCCGCCAGGTGGCCTGAGGATGTCCGGATCGCCACCAATCTCTCGCCCGCTCAATTCAACAGCGACGCCCTCGTGAGCAGCGTCCGCTCGGCCCTCGCGCAGGCGGGGCTTGCGCCCCATCGGCTGGAGCTCGAGATCACCGAGTCGATGCTTCTCATCTGCAATGAGAAAACCATATCGACCCTGCACCAGCTGCGCGGCTTAGGCGTTCATATCGCCATGGACGATTTTGGAACCGGCTATTCCTCCTTGAGCTACCTTCGGGCTTTCCCCTTCGACAAGCTCAAGATCGATCGGTCCTTCGTGCGGGATCTGGGCGAAAGCGACCGCTCCACGGCCATCGTCAAGGCCGTGATCGGATTGGGCTCGGGCCTCGGGGTCGCGACCGTCGCCGAGGGGATCGAGACGGTCGCGCAACTTGAGCAGTTGAAGGAGTACGGGTGCGACGAAGTCCAGGGCTATCTGTTCAGCCCGCCCCTGCCCGCTTCAGACATGCGGCAGTACCTGAAGACATGGCGGCCGAACAACTTCGCCACTTACCTGTCCTTTCTCCTGCCGGATGATGACCTGCCCCATGCCGAGGGGCCGAGATGCTAAGGGCCAGCCTGCCCGTTGAGCCGGCCCGGTTCGCGCAGGGGCGCTCAGCTTCAAACCGAGCCGCCGGGGTCAGGGCCGAGTTGCAGTTCCGCCGAACCGGCATTGGCCCTTCCATGGGAAGAGCCCCGCATCGGCGGATCCGTCACGAACTGAAGAGCTCCGGGTGCTCCGCCTCGATCCGGGGCAGGGCTCGCAGGATCTCCGTGAGATGCCGGCCCATGGCCTCGGCGGCCGCATCCTCGTCGCAGGCGTCGATGGCCGCGACGATGGCGCGGTGCTGCTCGATCAGAGGCAGCATCGCGTCCGGGCCGGGGAGCGTGAGCTGGCAGACCCGGTCCATATGGGACTTGATGTCCTGGATCGCCTCCCAGGCCAGCGGGCACCCGGCGCCCTCCGCAAGGGCGACGTGGAACAGTTCGTCGTAGCGCTGGAAGGCGGCATGGTCGTCCCGCCGTGCGGCGTGGTCCTGCATGTCGATCAGATCGTCGATCCTCTGCCGGCTCTGCCGGTCGAAGGATGAGCAGGCCCGGCGGACGACGGCGGTCTCGATCGCCTCGCGGACGAAGCGCGCCTCCATCATCTTCCTCACCGAGATTTTCGCCACCACCGTTCCCCGCTGGGGCTGGATCTCCACGAGGCGGGTCCTGGCCAGGCCGATCAGCGCCTCGCGCACGGGCTGCCGCGAGACGCCGTGGCGCTCGGCGATCTCCTGCTCGGAGAGGCGGATCCCAGGGGGAAGCTCCAGGGCCACGATCGACCGGCGCAGCTCGCTTTCGATGCGCTGGGCTGCGGAGCCGTGGCTGACGGCGAAAGGTATGTTCACAGTGTTTCTCGTTCTTTTGTCGGGTTGCATCGTATACCGGTGTATACTACCATACAAGTGTAGACAGTAAGCGGCGGCAAGCGGCAGCTGTCCTCGGCTCAGGCGAATGCCCTGCGCCTGTTCCCGACGACCATCCGGCCCCCGGGCTGGATTCACAACAACAAACATCCGAGGAAGCCTCAGGAGAATACCATGTTGACGAGACGATCTTTGGCCGCAGCCACCTTTGGCCTGTGCGCGGCTCTGATGAGCGGCGCGGCCGGTGCGCAGACGACGCTCCGCTCCGCGGATATTCACCCGGACGGGTATCCGACCGTCGAGGCGGTCAAGCATTTCGGCTCCCTGCTCGAGAAGAAGACCAACGGCCGCTACAAGGTGCAGGTCTTCCCCTCAGCCCAGCTCGGTCAGGAGAAGGACACCATCGAGCAGACCCGATTCGGCGTGATCGACCTGAACCGGATCAACATGGGACCCTTCAACAACCTGATCCCCGAGACCCTGGTCCCCTCGCTGCCCTTCGTCTTCCGCTCCGTCGACCATATGCGCAAGACCATGGACGGCCCCGTCGGCGAGCAGATCCTGAAAGCGTTCGAGCCGCATGGCCTCGTGGCCCTCGCCTTCTACGATTCCGGCGCCCGGTCCTTCTACAATTCCAAGCGTCCCATCAACACGCCCGCGGATCTCAAGGGCATGAAGGTGCGGGTGATCCAGTCGGACCTCTTCCTCGACATGGTGAACGCCCTTGGGGCCAACGCCACCCCGATGCCTCCGGGCGAGGTCTATTCCGCCCTTCAGACCGGCGTTGTGGACGGGGCCGAGAACAACTGGCCGAGCTACGATTCCTTCCGTCACGTGGAGGTGGCCAAGTTCTATTCGCTGACCGAGCATTCCATGTCGCCGGAAGTGCTGGTGATGTCGAAGAGAAGCTTCGACAAGCTCTCGCCCGAGGACCAGAAGGCCGTGCGCGAAACGGCGAAGGAATCCGTCGCCAAGATGCGCGAGCTCTGGGAGGCCCGCGAGAAGGAGGCCGAGAAGAAGATCCGGGCCAGCGGCAGCCAGATCAACAATGTGGACAAGCAGCCCTTCATCGACGCCATGAAGCCTGTCTACGAGAAGTACGCCAAGGACGCGAAGGTGAAGGATCTGGTCGCCCGCATCCAGGCCATGAACTGACCTTCATCAGGCTCGACAAGCCCCATCGGACCGGCTCCGGCCGGTCCGCCTTTCCCGGACGGAGATCCTGATCCATGCGCGCTGAACTTGCCGCGCTGTCCCGCATCCTCAGCGTCGTGAACAGGGCGGCGCTGTGGATCTCCGGGATCGGCCTCATCCTGATGACGGTCTTCATCGCCTGGCAGGTGTTCGGCCGCTACGTGCTGAACCAGTCGCCGAGCTGGACGGAGCCGGCCTCTCTGCTGCTCATGAGCTGGTTCATCCTCCTGGGCTCCGCGGTCGGGGTGCGGGAGGGCAACCATCTCGGCTTCGAGATCGCCCTTCATCACGCGCCGCCTGGCCTGCGCCAGACCATGCTCGTGATCACCGAGGTCTTGGTGGTGGTCTTCGGCGCAGCGATGTCCTGGTACGGCGCGATGCTGGCCATCGAGACATGGTCCGCGGACATGCCGGGACTGCCGATCCCCCAGGGCATGGATTATGTGCCGCTTGCGGTCGGCGGCGTGCTGATCGCCCTGTTTTCCCTGGAAAAGCTCGTCCGCCTCCTCGCTCTCGGAGAGGAAGCGCCCATGGTTCGCGCCGACGAACCTCATCTCGTTGCCGTGAAGGATTGACGCCATGGAGGTCTGGGTTCTCTTCGGCGTCTTCACGCTGCTGCTTCTCATCGGCACGCCCGTCGCGTTCTGCCTCGGCATCGCGTCGCTCGCGACGGTGCTCTATATGGGACTGCCGCCGATCGTGGTGTTCCAGCAGCTCAATTCCGGCATGAACGCCTTCGCCATGATGGCGATACCGTTCTTCATCTATGCGGGCGACCTGATGATGCGCGGCGGCATCGCCGACCGTCTCATCCGTCTCGCGGCCGGTTTCGTGGGCCACCTCCGCGGGGGCCTGGGCCAGGTGAACGTGGTGGCCTCCACCCTGTTCGGGGGCATCTCCGGCTCGGCCATCGCTGATGCCTCCGCCATCGGCGGCATCATGATCCCGCAGATGGAAAAGCGCGGCTACGCGAAGGACTACGCCGTCAACGTCACGGTGAACGCCGCCATCATCGCGCTCCTGATCCCGCCCTCGCACAACATGATCATCTATTCGATCGCCGCCGGCGGCACGATCTCGGTGGCGGATCTGTTCACCGCCGGCGTGGTGCCGGGGTTCCTGCTGGCCGCGGCCCTGATGGTGACCGCCTATGTGGTGGCCGTGCGCCGCGGCTATCCGGCTGATCCGTTCCCCGGCTTCCGGATGCTGGCCTATTTCTTTGCTTCGGCAGTACCGGGCATCCTGCTCATCTTCATCATCTTCGGCGGCGTCCGCTCGGGTGTCTTCACGGCGGCGGAGAGCTCGTGCATCGCCGTGGTCTATGCCTTGCTCGTCACGCTCTTCGTCTATCGCGAACTGAACTGGCAGGGCTTCGTCGAAGCGACCCTCGGCGCCGTGCGCACCACCGCCATGGTGCTCCTCGTCATCGGCACGGCGAGCGCCTTCGGCTGGCTCATGGCCTTCCTGCAGGTGCCGCAGGCGACCATCGCCCTCATGAAGACCGTGTCGGACAACCCGATCGTGGTCCTTCTCCTCATCAACGTCATCCTGCTGGTGCTCGGCACCTTCATGGACATGGCGCCGATGATCATCATCTGCACGCCGATCTTCCTGCCGGTGATCAAGGCCTTCGGCATCGACCCGGTGCATTTCGGCGTGATCCTGATCCTCAACGCGGGCATCGGCCTCAACACGCCGCCGGTGGGCTCGGTGCTCTTCGTCGGCTGCGCAGTCGGCAAGATCTCCATCGGCGAGGCGATGAAAACCATCTGGCCGTTCCTGGGCGCGAGCGTCTTCGTGCTGCTTCTCGTCACCTACATCCCCGCCCTGTCGCTCTGGCTTCCGGCCCTGTTCCGCTAGAGCATCTTTCATTCCCTCAACGAACAAGAGGCCCCCATGACCATCGAAGTCCGGCAGGTGTGCCACCCGGAAGCAGTCCGCCATTTTAGCTCAGCCGAGCTGCGCCGTCATTTTCTGATCGAGCGGCTGTTCGCCTCCGGCGAGATCACGCTCACCTACAGCCATATCGACCGGCTGGTGGTGGGCGGCGCGATGCCCGCCTCCGAGGCGCTCGTTCTGGAGTCGCACAAGCAGATCGGCTCCCCGAACTTCCTCGACCGGCGCGAGCTCGGAGTCGTGAACCTGGGCGGCGCGGGCCGCGTCCATACGGACGGGCAGGCGCATGACCTCGGACCCCGCGACGCCCTCTATGTCGCCATGGGCACGAAAGAGGTCCGGTTCGAAAGCGCCGACCAGAATGCTCCGGCCAAGTTCTACCTCGTGAGCACGCCCGCTCACGCCCGGTTCGAGACGGTGAAGATCGGCCTCGACCGCGCCCGGCGGGTCGATCTCGGGGACGCGGCCAACGGCAATGTGCGCACGATCTTCCAGATGATCCATCCGGAGGTCTGCCGCTCGGCCCAGCTCGTGCTCGGCATGACGCAGCTGAAACCCGGCAGCATGTGGAACACCATGCCGGCCCATGTCCATGACCGTCGCTCGGAGGTCTACGTCTATTTCGACCTGCCGGCGGACGCGCGGGTGTTCCACTTCATGGGCGAGCCCGACGAGACGAAGCATCTGGTCGTCGGCAACGAGCAGGCCATCCTGTCGCCCGGCTGGTCGATCCATTCGGGCGTGGGCACCAGCAACTATGCCTTCGTCTGGGCCATGGGCGGAGACAACCAGGACTTCTCCGACATGGACATGGTGCCCATGAGCGCCCTGCGCTGAGGGAAAAGCGATGACGATCTCCTTCGACCTCAAGGGCAAGACCGCCATCGTGACCGGGGCCAATACCGGCCTCGGTCAGGCGATTTCCGTGGCGCTGGCGGGCGCCGGCGCCGCCATCGTGGCGGTGGGCCGCTCGGCCATGGACGAGACCGAGCGCCTGTGCCGCGAGGCCGGCGCAGGTTTTCACAGCGTGCAGGCGGACCTGTCGACCCTGGAGCCCATCGAGCGCATCGTCGCCGAGGCCGCGGGGGTGGGCGAGCGGGTGGATATCCTGGTCAACAATGCGGGCATCATCCGCCGCGCCGACGCCATCGATTTCTCCGAGAAGGATTGGGACGACGTGATGAACGTCAATCTCAAGTCCACCTTCTTCCTGACCCAGGCGGTGGCCCGTCGGATGCTGGCGGACGGCGGTGGCGGCAAGGTCATCAACATCGCCTCGCTCCTGTCCTTCCAGGGCGGCATCCGGATTCCGTCCTACACGGCGAGCAAGAGCGGGCTTGCGGGCCTCACGCGCCTGCTGGCCTGCGAATGGGCCGCCAAGGGCATCAACGTGAACGCCATCGCGCCGGGCTATTTCGTCACCAACAACACGGAAGCGCTGCGCAACGATCCCAAGCGCAGCAGCGACATTCTCGGCCGGATTCCGGCCGGGCGCTGGGGCGACCCCGGCGATCTCGGCGGCGCCGCCGTCTTTCTGGCCTCGCCTGCAGCCGATTACATCCATGGCGTCGTGCTGCCGGTGGATGGCGGCTGGCTCGCGCGCTGATCACATCCGGAGGAATCATGAACCGCAAAGACCAGATCTTCGCATTCGACAGCGACATCGATTGGGAGCCGGCGGGCGAGGGCATCCGGCGGAAGGTGCTGACCTATGCGGCCGACGCGATGATGGTGCGCGTAGCCTTCGAGGCGGGCGCTGTCGGGGCCGCTCATTCGCACCCGCACATCCAGTGCAGCCTTGTGGAGGCGGGCGTGTTCGACATCACCATCGCCGGCCGCACCGAGCGCCTGAGGCAGGGCGACAGCTTTCTCGTGCCGTCGAACGCGGTCCATGGGGCCGTGGCCATCGAGGCGGGGATGCTCCTCGACGTGTTCACGCCCATGCGAGACGATTTCGTCGCCCAGGACACCAGCGCCTAGACGGCAGCCGTGACGAGGTGAACCCCGCTCAGCGGCGCGGGGGAGCCACCTTGCCCCCGGTGGCCGCCCGATGCAGCCTCGTCACTCGAGCTTGATGCCGGCGGTGCGGATCACCTTCTCCCACTTGGCGCCCTCCTCCTGCACATAGGCCGCCATCTCCGCCGGAGAGCTCTGGAGCACGTCGATGCCGGCCCCGGTGAGCTTGTCGCGGATTTCGGGATTGCCCACGGCGCGCTGGTAGGCCTCGTTGAGCTTGGCGATGATCTCAGGCGGCGCGCCCGCAGGCGCGACGATCCCCTGCCAGGCCCAGGCCTCGAAGCCCGGGTAATCGGCGGCGACCGGCGGAACGCCGGGAAGGCCCGGGAACGCCCCCGGCGAGGCGACCGCGATGGCCCGGACGGGACCGGAGAGCTGGGAGCGGGCGGTGGCGAAATCGATGAACATCATGTCCACCTGCCCGCCCACGAGATCCTGCACCGCGGGCGCTGCGCCCCGGTAGGGCACGTGAGTCATCTTGATTCCGGCCGCCTGGGACAGGAGCTCGGTGGCCAGATGGAAGGGGCTTCCAACCCCGGGGGTCGCATAGTTGATCCCGCCCGGGCTGGCCTTGGCGGCCGCAATCAGTTCCTGGACGGACCCCGCCTTCACCTTGTTGGCGTTGACGAGGAGCACGAGGGCGAAGCGCCCGCTGAGCGAGATCGGGCTGAAATCCTTGTAGGGATCGAAGGGCAGCTTGGCGTAGAGGGTGCGGTTGGTGGAGAATGTCGCCGTGTCTCCCAGGAGCAGGGTGTAGCCGTCCGGCTCCGCCCGGGCGACCGCCTCCGCGCCGATATTGGTGCCGGCCCCAGGCCGGTTCTCGATGACGAATTGCTGCCCGAGCTGCCGGCCGATCTCGGCGAACACCAGGCGGGCGAAGAAGTCCGTGCCGCCGCCGGCCGCATAGGGCACGATCACCCGAACCGGCCGCGACGGGTAATCGGCCTGGGCCCAGGCGGACGGGAGCCGCAGGGCCAGGGCCGCCGAGGCGGCGGCCATGCTCACGAGAAGGCTCCGGCGGGTCTGGGTCATGGCGTTCTCCAAAGAGGCGGCAGGGCGGCGTCATCCGCAATTCCATTTCACATAGAGAGCCCCGCGGCGGCGACCAGAGCCGACAGGGCGCAAGCGGCGTGGCAGGGGCCCGTCCCCCGGGCGAAGGGCCTGAGCGGGATCTCCCGCGGCGGCTCGCGGGCGTTCCGCCCCTAACCGGAGACCTGCGCCTCGATGGCGTGGCTCTTGCCGAGGTCGGGCACCTCGGTGGGCCGACGCTTCGCAAGATCGAAGGCGTCGCCGGAGCTCAGCACGTGCATGCGGATATCGTACATGGAGAGGGACCGTTCAGGCCTGGCTTCGGCGATGTTGGAATGCGTCACCCCTGCCCCGTCGACCACGTAGACGCAGCCGCTGCCGATGACCTCGAAGCGTTCGTCCTCCAGGACGAGGGCGGTGTCTTCGTCGATGCCGATGCCGAGCTCGCGCGGGTTGTGCGCCACGGCGCCGAACAGGCGGCCGAAGCGCCCCCGCTCGGCGAAGTGCTGGTCGATGATGACGTTCCGCACGAGGCCGAGCCCCGGCGCCATGTGCAGATCGCCGATCTTGTAGGATTCGCCGCTCGTGCCCTTCACCAGCATGGTCTCGCTCATCACCGAAGCGCCCGCCGACGTGCCGGCGAGGAGCCCGCCGCGCTCGTGGATCTCACGCACCCGCTGCTCGATCGGCGTATCGCCGATCTGGCTCGAAATCCGCAGCTGATCGCCGCCCGAGAAGAACACCCCGGCGGCTCCGTCGAACAGGCGCAGCTTGTCGGGATCGAGGGTCTCGGCGCGGTCCTTCACGTAAAGCTCCACGAGATCCGTCACCCCGAGATCGGCGAAGGCCCTTTCGTAGGCCTCGAAATAGCCCTCGGGCTCATGGGAGGCGACGGTGGCGAGGACGAGCTTGCCGCCGTCGAGATGCTTGGCGACCTCGCGCAGGATGACGCGCCTGCCCTCCTTGTCTTCGCCGCCGCCGATGATGATGAGCGGCCCCTTGGACCTTTTCCTTGCGCGTTCGGTCATGATCTCGATCGATCCTCTCGGGTTCCACCCATGTGGACAGGGCTCTTCGTATCCGACGCGCAGCAGGCGTTCGCGACGCAACGGATCAGGCGCGCCGAACGATGCTTCGGGGAGGCGCAGGGCGGATAGATGGGGCGCAGGCGGCCGCCCGCCACATCCCGGCGCGCAGCGGCTTGCGGGGCCCTATAGCGACCGCCTGCGGGTCTCAAGCGCGCCTGCGCCAGGAGCCGCCCTGCCCGTCGGCCTGCTCAACCTCCACCTCGAAGCGCGCTTCGGGCGAGATCCGGAAGTCGAGCACCTGCCGCCACATGGCCTCCACGTCGGTGGGGGTGAGCACCACCAGGTCGCCCGGCTGCGCCCTCTGGAGGCAGAGCTTCGCGGCCTCGTCCTCGTCGAGAATGCGGGTGATCCGCTGCTCGGGGAAGCCTGCCGAGAGCGCCCCTTCGGCCAGCAGCGTGACGATTTCGCCGGGCTTGCGGCCGCGCCGGGCCGGATCCTCGCGGAAGATGATCTCGTCGAAATAGCGCGCGGCGAGCGCACCCATCTCGCGCATGTCCTCGTCCCGGCGGTCGCCGGGAATGTTGATCATGCCGATCACGCGCCGGTGGCGCGGGCGCATCTTCAGGATCAGGTCGCCCAGCGCCTTCAGGCCCGCCGGGTTGTGGGCGTAGTCGAGGATGACGCGGAAGCCGTGCCCGTCGAACACGTTGAGCCGTCCCGGATTCTGCTCGAACGAGGTGGTGTAGGTGGACAGGGCCATGCGGATGACGTTCACGGGAACGCCCTGCGCATGGGCCATGGCGATGGCGCCAAGCGCGTTTTGCACGTTGAACTCGGCGAGCCCGTCCAGGGTCGCGGGGATTTCGGCCGCCCGCATCAGGTGGATGGCGTCGCCTTCGTCGTGGATCACGATCTCGCCGCCCGGAACGGAACCCGGCTCGCGCACCACTGCAAGCCCGCCGTCCTCGATGTGCTCGCGCAGGAAGTCCGGCATGTCCGCGCCGCCGCGCAGGGAGAAATAGGCGATCCTGCCGCCGGCGCGGCGGCGCATGCCCACCGCGATGGGATCGTCCGCATTGAGAATGCTCGTGCCGTTGCGGTGCACCGCCTCCACCACCACAGACTTGACCCAGCCGAGATCCTCGAGGGTGTCGATGCCCTTGAGCCCCAGGTGATCCGGCTGCACGTTGGTGACGAGGCCGATGTCGCATTCCGAGAAGCCGAGCCCCTCGCGCAGGATTCCGCCGCGGGCGGTCTCCAGCACCGCCACGTCCACGCAGGGATCGCGGAGCACCGCCCTGGCGCTCCACGGGCCCGAGGCGTCCGCCTCCACCACCCGCTCGCCGTTCACGTAGATGCCGGTGGTGGAGGTCAGTCCCACGTTCAGCCCGTGCGTGCGCAGGATGTGGCCGATCATGCGGGACGTGGTGGATTTGCCGTTGGTGCCCGTGATGGCGAGGATCGGAATCCGCGTGGGCGCGCCTCGCGGGAAGAGCATGTCGATCACCGCCCGCGCCACGTTGCGGGCCCGCCCCTCCGAGGGCTGCAGGTGCATGCGGAAGCCCGGAGCCGCATTCACCTCGATGATGCCGCCGCCGGTCTCGCGAACCGAGCGGGCGATGTCGGGCGCGATGAAGTCGATGCCGGCCACGTCCAGGCCGATGGCCCGCGCCGCGCGCCGGGCGATCAGGGCGTTGTCCGGGTGGATGTCGTCTGTGCGGTCGACGGCGGTGCCGCCCGTCGAGAGGTTGGCCGTATCGCAGAGATAGACCACCTGACCGGGATCGGGCACGCTCTGAGGGCTCAAGCCGGCTTTCGCCAGCACGCCCAGCGCATGATCGTTGATCTTGATGCGCGTCATCACGTTCTCATGGCCCTCGCCCCGGCGCGGGTCCCGGTTCACCTCGTCCACCAGACTTGCGATGCTGCGCCGGCCATCGCCGATCACATGGGCCGGGATGCGTTCGGCAACGGCCACCACCTCGCCGTTCACCACCAGGATGCGGTGGTCCTTCCCCTTGAAGTAGTTTTCGACGATCACGCGCCGGCTGTGGCGCGCCGCCTCCTCGAAGGCCTGCGTGACCTCCTCGGGCGTGGACAGGTCGATGCTGACGCCACGTCCATGGTTGCCGTCGAGGGGCTTCACGACCACCGGATAGCCGATCCGCTCGGCGGCGCGCACGGCATCCTCGGCACGGCGCACCACGCTGCCCCGGGGCACCGGCAACCCGGCATCGGACAGAAGGCTCTTGGTGAGGTCCTTGTCGCCGGCCGCGTCGGTGGCGATCTGCGAGGTCAGGCTCGTGATGCTGGCGCGGATGCGCTTCTGGTGCCGGCCGGTTCCCAGCTGCACCAGGCTCTGGTCGTCCAGGCGCAGGACCGGGATGCCGCGCCGCTCGGCTTCCTGCGTGAGCGAGAGCGTCGTCGGGCCGAGGGCCTTGCGGCGGTGGACGTATCTCAGGGCCTTGAGGGCCGCCTGGAGATCGAAGGCCCGCTGCAAGGCCGGCTCATCCGCGTCCCGGTAGATGCGGTCGAGCCCTTTCGCTCCTTGAAGCTTGGGCGGAAGCAGGGAATCCACGAGTTGTAGCGCCAGGCGTCCCGCCAGCAATCCGGGCTCCTCCTCGCGATAGGCGTACATGACGTTGTAGACGCCTTCCTCGCCTCTGACGGAGCGGGTCTTGCCGCGCGTCACGCGGGGCCCCG
>DASQTM010000058.1:0-13873 GCA_035641875.1 Microvirga sp.
GGATCAATACGAGGAATTCGCGTGCAGGTTCTTGTCCGGGATAACAACGTCGACCAGGCGCTCCGCGCTCTCAAGAAGAAGATGCAGCGTGAGGGCATCTTCCGCGAGATGAAGCTTCGCGGCCATTACGAGAAGCCGTCCGAGAAGAAGGCCCGCGAGAAGGCCGAGGCCGTTCGCCGCGCCCGCAAGTTGATCCGCAAGCGCATGCAGCGCGAGGGCCTGTTGCCTTCGAAGCCCCGCCCGACGACGGGAACCCGCTAAGCTCGTAAAGAGCCCAAGAGCACCGAACGGTTGTGAACCAGCGCCCCTTCGCGCAAGCGGGGCGCTGTTTGCGTTTGTGGGGCGTCAGGCATTCTCCGGGAGCGGATCCGGCGCGGGTCGCCCGTGCCATTCTCCACGCAGCGCCTTTCTGATGCCTTGTTTCACGGCTGTTAAGGTTTATCCGTGAGAGTGCCGCTTCCTGGTACCCGAGTTAAGAAGCTGGAGACGAAGGTGTTCGCCCCATCGATTCGCCGATTTGCCCCCTTGAGCCTGACCCTTGTCGCCCTTGGCCTCTCCGCCTGCGGCACCACCAGCAGCGGCCCCGCCCAGCGCATCGCGGTGGTGGAAGAGGACACCCAGGGCACCAGCAGCGTCAACATCGCGTCCCTGTCGGACGTGATCCAGCGCAACCCGAGCGATCCAGGCGCCTACAACACCCGCGGCGCGGCCTATGCCCGGCTCGGGCGCTACAGCGACGCCATGACCGATTTCACCAAGGCGGTGCAGCTCGATCCCAACCACGCGGAAGCCTATACCAACCGCGCCCTGGCCCTACGCCAGACGAACCGCAACGACCAGGCCCTGGCGGATTTCAGCCGCGCTATCCAGGCCGACCCCAATTACGGCCCGGCCTATATCGGCCGCGCCAACCTGCTGCGTACGCAAGGCAATTTCCAGGAAGCCCTGAACGACCTGAACATGGCGACCCGCCTGCTGCCTGAATCGGCCGAGGCGCTCCATTCACGGGGCCTGCTCTACCAGCGCCAGGGCATGCACCCCCAGGCGATCCTGGACTTCGACGCCACCATCGATCGCAATCCCTTCGTGGCCGCCCCCTATGCGGCCCGCGGCCAGAGCCTCGTGGCCACGAACCAGTACGACAAGGCCATCGAGGACTTCAACGCGGCCCTCAACGTGAACAACAAGGATGCGGATTCCTGGGCCTGGCGCGGCGTCGCCTTCGAGCGCAAGGGCGACCGCCAGCAGGCGGCCGAGAGCTATCAGCGCGCGCTCACCATCGACAACGCCAACGCCACGGCCCGCCAGGGCACCTCAAGGCTCCAGGGCGGCGGCGTGGGTGGCCTGTTCCGCTCGTAAGGGCTTGGGGCGCGGCATGAGCCCGCCGCCTCTCGCCAGTGGAAGATCGCGGATATCGAGAGGTCTCCTGCGTCCCAGGAGGCCTCCTCAGGACTCTCTGCCGCGATGAGCCGTGTTTGTCACTTCGGCATCCTCTGCCACAGGCTGTCGCGAATTTCGGCCGGACAGGGCTCATCGCGCAACTCATGAAGCACTGAGGCCTGCATAAAGCCATATACGATTCCCAATGCCCTCATCTCTTTCTCGCCCAGTCCTACGACGTGGCGGTAGTGAGCCATCATGGGCCTGTAAAGGTTCGGGTTCCACGGAAGATCGCATCTCTTCGCAAGTGCAGAGACGATCGCTGAACTCACCACACGAAGCGTGTCAGCCTGTGAGATCGGCGATTTTCTTGAACGCAGGTTCCGGGCAAAAAGCTCATGGGCTATTTGGACCCTCCCCTTGGTCAGGTATTCATTGGGATTGTATTTGCCCGTGACTGCACTGGCTCCACCAGCCATCGAGAGAAGCGAGACAAAGCTGACGGCGGCAAGGAATGATCGGTGAGTGGCGGGCATGCTGCCTCACAGAGCGAAGTGATATATATTTTATAGCATTACTATGTTCCGTGGGCAAATTGGAGACCCTGAGCCGGAACCTCACAGCTCCTTCTTCATGATCGCTACGTAAGGCTCGAAGCCGAAGCTGCGGTAGGTGCGCTCGGCCTTCTCGTTGGCGACAAGCACGCCGATGATGAGGCGCTTCAGGCCCTCCGCCCTGGTCAGCCGTTCGGCCTCCGCCAGGAGCATCCGGCCGATGCCCCGCCCGCGCCAGTTCTCGTGAACGACCAGATCCGTGACCGTGCCGTGGCGGCGCATGCTGTCGGCCATGTAGGCGGCATCCTGGTCGAGGGAGAAACCCATGGCTCCGACGATGACGCCATCGTCCACCGCCAGGATGATGCGGCCGTTGCGCTGGGAGAGGCGCTGCATCAACTCGCCGTAATAGCCCTCGGCGCCGCCGTAATCCCGCCGCCGGTCGCCGGTGAGATCCGCCTCGAAGACGTTGAGCTGGTGGATCAACTCGACAACCGCGTCGCGGTCTCGGGTGAGCGCAGGGCGCAGGGTGATGGCCATCGTGGTCTCCGGACGAACAAGGCCGGTCCTGCGACCGGCCCTGCTCGGAATCGATTGAGCGTCAGAAGGATATCAGACGAGATTCTTCAGGATCTCGTCGACCATTTTCTTGGCGTCCCCAAACAGCATCATGGTGTTGTCGCGGAAGAACAGCTCGTTCTCGACCCCCGCATAGCCGGAGCCCATGCCGCGCTTGATGAACAGCACGGTCTTGGCCCGCTCCACGTCGAGGATCGGCATGCCGAAGATCGGCGAGGCCGGGTCGGTCTTGGCGGCCGGGTTCGTCACGTCGTTGGCGCCGATCACGAAGGCTACGTCGGCTTGGGCGAACTCGCCGTTGATGTCCTCGAGCTCGAACACCTCGTCATAGGGCACGCTCGCCTCGGCGAGCAGCACGTTCATGTGGCCCGGCATGCGGCCCGCCACCGGGTGGATGGCGTATTTCACCTCCACGCCCTCGGCCTTGAGGGTGTCGGCCATCTCGCGAAGGGCGTGCTGCGCCTGAGCTACCGCCATGCCGTAGCCCGGCACGATGATCACCTTGGCGGCGTTCTTCATAATGAAGGCGGCGTCATCCGCCGACCCCTGCTTCACCGGCCGGGTCTCGACCGCGCCCGCCGGGCCCGCGGTCTCGCCGCCGAAGCCGCCGAGGATCACCGAGATAAAGGAGCGGTTCATGCCCTTGCACATGATGTAGGACAGGATCGCGCCCGAGGAGCCGACCAGCGCGCCGGTGATGATGAGCGCGAGATTGCCCAGGGTGAACCCGATGCCCGCCGCGGCCCAGCCCGAGTAGGAGTTGAGCATCGACACCACCACCGGCATGTCCGCGCCGCCGATGGGGATGATCAGAGTCACGCCGAGCACGAAGGACACCAGCACGATGAGCCAGAACGCGGCATAGCTCTCGGTGCGGATGAAGGTCACAAGCAGGAGCAGCAGCAGCAGGGCGAGGCCGATATTGATGAGGTGCCGGCTCGGCAGCATGATCGGCTTGCCGGACATGCGCCCGTCGAGCTTCAGGAACGCGATCACCGAACCCGTGAAGGTGACGGCGCCGATGGCCGCGCCGAGGGCCATTTCGAAGAGCGAGCCTCCATGGATGGCGCCCTCGGAGCCGATGCCGAAGGCCTGCGGCGCGTAGAGCGCGCCCGCCGCCACCAGAACCGCCGCAAGGCCCACGAGGGAGTGGAAGGCCGCCACGAGCTGGGGCATGGCCGTCATGGGCACGCGCCGGGCGACCACCGCGCCGACGCCGCCGCCGATGGCGAGCCCCAGGATCACCAGGGTCCAGCCGCCGAACCCGTCCGGGGGCTGCACGAACAGGGTGGTGAGGATCGCGATCCCCATGCCGACCATGCCGTAGAGGTTGCCCTGCCGGGAGGTGGTGGGGTGCGACAGGCCCCTGAGCGCCAGGATGAACAGGACGCCGGAGACGAGATAGAGGATCGAGGCAAGGTTGGCCGACATCGCCTCAACCCTTCTTGCGGTACATGGCGAGCATGCGCTGGGTCACCAGGAAGCCGCCGAAGATGTTGATGGAGGCGAGGATCAGGCCGATGAAGCCCAGCGACCGGGCCCAGATGGGGCCGTCGCTCAAGCCCGGCCCTACGTTGACGCCCACCGCTAGGAGGGCTCCGACCACGATCACCGAGGAGATCGCGTTGGTCACCGACATGAGCGGCGTATGCAGCGCCGGGGTCACCTGCCAGACCACGTAATAGCCGACGAAGATCGCCAGCACGAAGATGGCGAGGCGAAACACCGTGGGGTCCACCGCCCCGTGGGTGACGGCGGCGGCGGCGGCTCCCGCCGTATCGGCGAGCTGGTCGGCGATGGCCTGGGCCCTGTCGGCCGAGAGCCGGGCGGCCTCGGCCGCGGCTCGGGCCTGCTCGGCGGCCTGGTCGAGCGTGAGTGTCGCCATGGTGTCCCCCTTGAAGGTTATGCGGCCGGCTGGAATGCGGTGTGGACGATCGCGCCGTCGCGGGTCAGGCAGGTCGCCTTGACGAGCTCGTCGTCCCACTTCACGGCAAGGGTCTTGCTCTCCTTGTCGACCAGCGTCTCGACGAAGGAGTAGAGGTTCTTGGCATAGAGGAGCGAGGACGTGGCGGCCAGCCGCCCGGGCACGTTGAGATGGCCCACGATCTTGACGCCGTTATGCTCCACGACCTGTCCGGCTTGCGCCACTTCGCAATTGCCGCCGCGCTCGACCGCGAGATCGACGATCACCGAGCCGGGCTTCATGGCTTCCACCATGGCGCGGCTGATGAGCTTGGGGGCCGGGCGGCCCGGGATCAGAGCCGTGGTGATCACGATGTCCTGCTTGGCGATATGGGCGGCCACAAGATCGGCCTGCTTGGCCCGGTACTCCGCCGACATCTCCTTGGCGTAGCCGCCGGCCGTCTCGGCCTGCTTGAACTCCTCGTCCTCCACCGCCACGAACTTGGCGCCCAGGCTCTCCACTTGCTCCTTGGCGGCGGGGCGCACGTCGGTGGCCGTGACCACCGCGCCCAGGCGCCGGGCGGTGGCGATGGCCTGGAGGCCGGCGACGCCCGCCCCCATCACGAAGACGCGGGCGGCCGGAACGGTGCCGGCGGCAGTCATCATCATCGGCATGGCGCGGCCGTATTCGGCGACGGCGTCGATCACGGCGCGGTAGCCGGCCAGGTTGGCCTGGGAGGAGAGCACGTCCATCACCTGCGCCCGGGTGATGCGGGGCATCAGCTCCATGGCGAAGGCCGCGACCCCTGCGTCGGCCATGGCCTGGAGGGCGGCTTCCTGGCCGTAGGGGTCCATAATGGCGACGAGAAGCGCGCCGGGCTTTGCGCCGGCCAACTCGCCCTCGCCCGGGCGGCGGACCTTGAGGATGAGGTCCGCGTCCCGCAGGGCCTCCTCGGCCGTGGGAGCGACCGAAGCCCCTGCGGCTTCGAACTCGGAATCGGGAATTCCCGCGTGAAGCCCGGCCCCGGCTTGGACGGTCACATCCGCGCCGAGCGCCTTGTACTTCTTGACCGTCTCGGGCGAGGCGGCGACGCGGGTCTCCACTCGGTCGGTTTCGGAGAGAACGGCGATCCGCATACGTCACCCCTGCTGTCGTTCAGCTGATTGTATTTCCGAGGCGAGAGACCCCGGAGCATGGTCCTCAAGAGAGAAGAATTCTCAATAGAGGGCAAGAGCCAGGAGAAGCAGAACGCCCACGGCCGCCGGAGCGCGCACCCCGATGGCCGGAGCAACGGCCCCCACGGCGCCAGCGACCAGCGAGAGGATCACGCCGAAGATCGCGGTCAGCCAGGCGTGCTTGATGCCGCCGACCGCCAGCGCCAGCACGTGGCAGATCACCACGGCGGTGCCGATCTCGGCAAAGCGGACGAAACCCTGATAGGTCATCTCATGGGTCGGTCCGTCCATATCCGGGCTGTAACCCCCATGCGGCGCATGTTTTATATCGGCCATAAGTCAAGTGCCCTGTTCAGCAACGGTTCTTAACGGCTGCGTTTAACGCATGCAGCCAGGAGCCGCAATCTTTCCAATAGACCCAAGGTCAATTTTATGAACGTCCGGTCGCCTCACTTGATCCCCAGGAAGTCCCGCCACTGGGGCAGGCAGACCGTCTCGTAATCGTATTTCTCAACGGCGATCCGGCGGGCCTCGCGGGCCATGGCGGCGGATTTCTCCTTGTCGGCGAGGGTCTCGCGCACCCGCTCGACCAGGGCCTTGCCGTCGAAGAAGGGAAAGAGGCGGCCGTTGACCCCGTCTTGGATGACCTCGCGCACAGGCGCCGTGTCGGAGGCGATCATCCGGCATTCGAGGGCCATGGACTCGATGGACGACCAGGACAGCACGAACGGGTAGGTCATGTAGATATGCGCGGAAGAGGTTTGCAGCACCCTGACGAACTGGTCGTAGGGGAGATTGCCCACGAAATGGACCCGCGACCAGTCCACCGGGCGCGGGATCTGCGATTTGAAATGCTCGAACCAGGACTTTCCGCCCGGGGCCGGGCCGGAATAGCTGTTGCCCTTGCCGCCGATGACGACCACCCGAAGGTGCGGGTCGATGTCCAGGAGATCCGGCAGGCTGCGCATGACCACATGGGAGCCGCGCATCGGCTCGATGTTCCGGCTCACATAGGTCACCACGGGAACGTCGCGGCTGAGCCTTGGGCCGTCCTTGCCGATCCGGACGAAGGCGGCAGGGTCGGGCTTCAGGTTCCGGGTGTCGATGCCGTCATGGATGACGGCGATACGGTCCCTTAGGTAGGTCGGGAACGTATCACGCTGGTAATAGGTGGGCGCGACGGCGAGATCCGCCGCATCGAACGCGCCGAGTTGCATGGCGTTCTTGATCCGCAACTTCCAGATCGTTTCCACGTTGTGGGTCGAATATTCCGGATCGAAATCCAGGTCCTGGCCCTTGGCGGCGTAGTAGTATTCGAAATAGGCCACGTGGCGGGCGTCGGGCCAGACATCCTTGAGAAACAGGTTCTCGCCCCAGCCCGTATTCACCACCACCAGATCCGGACGAAAGCCCTGCTCGGCCAGCTGCCGCGCCCGGTGGGCGACGCCATAGGCCCGCCGCAGGCGGGGAACGACCGGCGAGTACCGGTTCTGGAAGGGCTCGTCCTCTGGTCCGGGAACGGCGTTGTAGGAATAATACTTGATGCCGGGAAACCTGCTCTCCTTGACCATGCCAAGGGCGACGACCTCGTGCCCTTCCCGGGCGAAGGTCGCCGCGAGACGCTTGAACTGGCCTGGAAAGTTCTGGTGTACGAAAGCGATCTTCATCGGCTGCCCCTGGCGTCCTTATGAGCCCTTGGGGGCATCGTCCGCAAAACGAGAACCGGTTTTGCGGCAGGACATTGCAGCAGGAAGACTAGGAGCGGATCACGAAAGAGGCAACCTCATCACACTGGAATCGGCAGGCCTGATGCCTCCAGGGCTTCGTTCTGCTTCTGCTCCAAGGCGTCCAGGGAGAACCGGTCGATCTCGGCCTCGAAGAGCTGGTGGTAGTTCAGCTCCGCCTTGAGGTGCAGGAAAACCGCGCCCAGGCCCACCGCCGCCCGGTCCATGAAGACAAATTCCCGCGGCACCGTGACCGGCCCTTTTTCCTTGAGGGCCTTGTGCACCTCGAAGGCCTGGCGGCGGCCGTACTCCCCGGGCTTGACCCCGTCCGCCACCGTGCGGACGCGATCGTCGAGGAGCGGCGCGTAGATGAAGCGCGCCCAGATGTTGAGGATGTCGATCAGCTCGGCCGACAGGTTCTTGAAGCCCCAGGTCTCGTAGGCATGGACCACGCGGGCGCGGTCGTCGTGCTGAAGCCCGCGGTAGAGATCCACCACCCCGCCCACGAATCGCGGGTGGAAGATGCGGACACAGCCGTAATCGAGCAGGTTGATGCCCCTCGGCTCCCCGCCTTCGGAGAACACCGTGTAATTGCCCAGATGCGGATCGCCGTGGATGACGGCCGCATGGCTGAACGGGTGCCACCAGGCCTTGAACATGGCGATGGCCAGCCGGTTGCGGATCTCCGTCGGGGCCTCGGTGAATTGCAGGATCTTCTCGCCCTCGAGCCAGCTCAGGCTGAGGAGGCGCTTGGTGGACAGATCGGGGTAGACCTCCGGCACGCGCACATTGTCGACATCGGCGAGGGTGCTGGCGTAGAGCGCCGCGTGCTTGGCCTCGCGCTCGTAATCCAGCTCCTCCCGCACCCGCTCGCCGATCTCCTTGAAGATCTCCCGGGTGTCGATGGCCGGGTCCATGCGGCGGTGGAGGGCGAAGACGAGTTCGAGCTGGCTGAGATCCGCCTCCACGGCGGATTGCATGTCCGGATATTGCAGCTTGCAGGCGAGCGGCGCGCCTTCCTTGGCGGCGGCCCGGTGCACCTGGCCCAGGGAGGCGGCGGCGGCCGGGTTGAGATCGAAGGAGCCGAAGCGGCTCTGCCAGTTCGCCCCCAGCTCCGCCTGCATCCGGCGCTTGACGAAAGCCGCCCCCATGGGCGGCGCTTCGCTCTGGAGCTTCTGCAACTCGGCGGCATATTCCGGCGGGATGAGATCGGGGATGGTGGCAAGGAGCTGCGCCACCTTCATGATCGGTCCTTTAAGACCGCCGAGGGCCCCGGCGAGGGCGGCCGCATTGGAGGCGTCGCGGGCATCGCCCCCGAACAGCCGCGATCCGGCCATGCGGGCGGCGACGCCGCCCATATTGGCCCCCACTCGGGCATAGCGGGCGGCGCGGGCGGAGAAGCGGTTGGCTTCGCGGTCGGATTCGGACATCAGGCCGCCTGTTCCATGGCTTCGAGCTCGCCGATCAGCCGCTCGATCATGGAAAGCCCGATCTGCCAGAAGGACGGGTCGCGGGCATCGAGCCCGAAGGGAGCGAGAAGCTCCGAGTAATGCTTGGTGCCGCCGGCCGACAGAAGGGCGAAGTAACGATCCACGAAGCCTTCGTTGGAGCGCTCATAGACCCCGTAGAGCGAGTTCACAAGGCAATCGCCGAAGGCGTAGGCGTAAACGTAGAACGGCGAGTGGATGAAGTGCGGGATGTAGGTCCAGAAGGACTCGTAGCCCGGCCCGAGGCGGATCGACGGGCCGAGGCTCTCGTCCTGGACCGACATCCACAATTCGCACAGCTTGTCCGCGGTCAGCTCGCCGTTGCGGCGCTCCAGATGAACCTTGCGCTCGAAGGAGTAGAACGCGATCTGGCGCACCACCGTGTTGATCATGTCCTCGACCTTGGCGGCCAGCATCGCCTTGCGCTGCACCGGGTCGGTGGTCTGGTCCAGCAGGCGGCGGAAGGTGAGCATCTCGCCGAAGACGCTTGCCGTCTCGGCGAGCGTCAGGGGCGTGGGCGCCATGAGCGCGCCGTTGGGCGCGGCCAGAACCTGGTGCACCCCGTGCCCCAGCTCATGGGCAAGGGTCATCACGTCCCTGGGCTTGCCCTGGTAGTTCAGGAGCACATACGGGTGGGCTGAGGGAACGGTGGGATGGGCGAAGGCGCCCGGGGCCTTGCCGGGGCGCGTGGGAGCGTCGATCCAGCTCTCGTCGAAGAAGCGACGGGCGATCTCGGCCATGCGGGGCGAGAAGGCCGAATAGGCGGACAGAACCGTCTCCCTCGCCTCGTCCCAGGCGATGGTGCGCTGCTCGACCCTTGGCAGGGGCGCGTTGCGGTCCCAATGATCGAGCTTGTCCTTGCCGAACCACTTGGCCTTCAGGGCATAATAGCGATGGGACAGCCGCGGGTAGGCCTCGCGAACGGCGGAGACCAGCGCCTCCACCACCTCGCGCTCAACCCGGTTGGCGAGATGGCGCGAATCCGCCACGTCCTGGAAGCCGCGCCAGCGGTCGGAGATCTCCTTGTCCTTGGAGAGGGTGTTCGTGATGAGCGTGAAGGTGCGAAGATTGGCCTTGAAGGTCTTGGCCAGGGCGTCGGAGGCATCCCGGCGCAGGGTCTCGTCCGGGTCCTGAAGCTTGTTGAGGGTCGGCTCGATGGGCAGCTCCTCGCCGCGCACGGTGAAGCGCAAGGAGGCGATGGTCTCGTCGAACAGGCGGTTCCAGGCGGAGCGCCCGGTCACGGACTTCTCGTGGAAGAGCTTCTCGATCTGGTCGTCGAGCTGGTAGGGCTTGTCCTTGCGCAGGTCCTCGATCCAGGGCCGGTAATGGGCGAGAGGCTCCTCGCCCATGGCCCTGTCCATGACCTCGTCTTCGATGCGGTTGAGCTCGAGCCCGAAGAACAGAAGCTCGCTTGAGGCCGCCGTCAGGCGCTCCTGGGTGTCGCCGTAGAACTTCGCCCGCACCGGATCGGTGGTGTCGCCGGAATAGACCAGACCCGCATAGGACATGATGCGGCCCAGAAGGTCCTCCAGCGCCTCATAGCGCCGGATGGCCCCGGCCAGGGCCTCGGCCGCCCCTTCGCCCCGCGCCAGCCCGTCGAGCTTGCCGCGATAGGCCTCGGCCATCGCCCTGCACTCCTCCTCGGCCCTGGCGAGATCGCCCCGGAAGGCCTCGCTGTCGATGCCGGGATAAAGATGCGACAGGTTCCATTCCGGCAGCAGGCCGAGATCGGCTTGGGCCGCGCCCGTGGAGGAGGTGTGATGCAAAGCGGAGGCTTTCTGGAAGGTCACGGGCATGGTCCGGAACGGAGTTCGAGAGCAGGGTCACACACATATTGGCCGCCTGCCCCTCCGGATCAACCCGATGCTGCCCGAGGCCTATCGTCCGGGCGGCAGGGCGTTATGCGCCGGGTTACGCCTGCGATCGCGCCTTACCTGATGCCTGGGAATGGGGTCGACGGCTCGTCATTCTGGCGGAGAGGCCATTTTTTACGCCGGCCCTGAGGGCCCAGGTGATCCGGTTTGCGCCCTGCATTATCAACAACATATGCCGGCCGTTTCACGTCGCTCCGGAATGGGTCGGCCGTCCCTTTACCGAAAATTGAAAGAACTTGGCCTTCATGATGAAGCCGCTTGACGTGTTCATGCGTTAAGCTAGGCCGGAGTGCTCCGGCGCACGGATGAAACAGAATCAAACAGGGAGGATCCTGATCCTCCGCACATCGCGACAGGGAGCAGGGTCATGCGTGGCTTGCGCAAGACGACAATCTGGCTGGGTCTCATTGGATCCGTCTCTCTCCTGTCGCTGGCCGTTCGGGCGGATGATGGGGTCCAGGGCGTCGCGCCGGATCGTTTCCAGCCCGTCCTCATGGAGGAAGCCGCCGAGCCCTCCTTCCACGATGTGGCGATCGATCGCGCTCCGGCGCAGAACAATGCCGCCCGTCTGGAGGACATTCCGCTTCCGGAGCCCTCGCCCGTCACCATCACGGCAGGCGACCTGAAGCCTGCGGGCGGATCGGACATCCCGCTTCCGGATCCGGCGGTCATGGCGCTCACCCCGTCGGACTGGCTTCGCATCGCGGTGGAAAAGCGCCTCGCGGACGATGCCGCCATGCGGGAACTGCGCCTGGACCGGCGGGACCGGGACGCCCTGTCCGCCTTCTACATGCAGGCCCAGCGTCCTGCGCTCTGGGTGCTGGACGGCGCCTGGTCGCCCTCGGCGCTTGCGGTGATGGGGCGCCTCAAGGCCGCCGGCGAAGAAGGTCTCGACCCCGCCGATTATCCCCTGCCTGATGGGGCCTTGAACAAAGCCTCGACGCCGGCGCAATGGGCCGAGGCGGACCTGAAGCTCAGCGTGTCCATCATCCGCTACGCCCGTGACGCCCGCGGCGGCCGCATCGACCCGTCCCGCCTCTCCGCGCTGGTGACGCCGAAGCTCGACATCCCCGACATCGGATCTGTTCTGGCAGCCGTCGCGTCCTCGAAGGACGCGGGCGCGGCGCTGGCCTCCTTCAATCCGCAGCATCGGGGCTATCAGGGCTTGAAGGCGCAGCTCGCCAGATTGCGCGAGAGCCATCCCACGCAGCCCAGCGTGCGCGTGCCGAAAGGCCCATCCCTGCGCGTGGGCATGAAGGATCCGCGCGTGCCGCTGATCCGCGCCCGCTTCAACCTGGCGAAGAATAACGACGATCAGATCGTCTACGACGAGCGCGTCGCCTCGGCGGTCGCAGGTTTCCAGAAGGAGAAGGGCCTGCCGATGAACGGGGTCCTGACCCCTCAGACCATCGCGGCCCTTTCCGGACCCTCCATCGCCCAGAGAGAGGCCGATCTGATCGCCAACATGGAGCGCTGGCGCTGGCTTCCGGCCGATCTCGGCGCGCGCCACATCTTCGTGAACGTGCCCGAATTCCGCCTGCGGCTGGTTGAGGCAGGCGGCGTGATCCACCAGACCCGCGTGATCGTGGGCAAGCAGGAATCGCAGACGCCGATCTTCTCCGAGAGCATGAAGTACCTCGTGGTCAATCCGTCCTGGACGATCCCGCCGTCCATCATGAAGAAGGAGATCCTCCCGGCGCTCGCCAGCGACCCCACCTATGCGGCGCGCAAGGGCTACCGGATCATCCGCAAGGGCAATCAGATCTCGGTGCAGCAGCCGCCGGGCGAGCGCAACGCCCTGGGCTTCCTCAAGTTCATGTTCCCGAACCAGCACGCGGTCTATCTGCACGATACGCCGAACCGCAATCTCTTCTCGGCCAGCAAGCGCGCCTTCAGCCATGGCTGCGTGCGCGTCGAGCAGCCCTTCCAGCTTGCGGAAGAGGTCTTGGGTCAGGACGGGAAATGGTCGGAGCAGAAACTGCGCGGCCTGATCGGCAAGGGCGAGCGCTATGTCTATCTCAGCCGCCCCCTCCCCGTGCACCTGACCTACTTCACCCTCGCGGTGGACGAGACGGGCGAGCTGAAGAGCTTCGAGGATCTCTACGGCCTCGACCGCAAGGTTCGCACGGCCCTGAGCCTTGCCGAATAATCTCCTTCCTGAGCCGTTTTCCCCCGGCGACTTAACCCTAAGGTAACCGTCTTCGACAAAGATCCTTTCACTATAAGGATGCCGCATCCGCGGGCGCGGCAGGTCAAGAAGACGAGTGTCACAGTGAGAGTATTGCGTACGGACCGCTTGGCGCATCGCGCGGCAAAGCGGCCCTCATTTTTTCGCGTCAGGTGCTGCATCCGTGGCAGGAGGGAGCATCCGATCAGATCAGGAGCGGACTCCACTCTCGAGTCCGCGGCTTCTCCGCTCACGTCGAAGGGGCTCAGCCGCGCCGGCATCGGCCTTGCGGCCTTTCTGGCCGTGATGGTGGGCGGCGTGCGCGGCACGCAGGATGCGGTGGCCAACGGCGATACGCGAACGCTCACCTTCTACCACAACAACACCAAGGAAACCCTCACCGCCACCTTCCGGCGCAATGGCCAGTACGATCAGGCCGCGTTGCAGCAGCTCAACTGGTTCCTGCGCGACTGGCGCCGGGACGAGCCGACCCGGATGGACCCGCGCCTGTTCGATACGGTGTGGGAGGTGTATCGCGAGGTCGGATCGAGCGCGCCGGTGCATGTGAACTCCGCCTACCGCTCGCCCCGGACCAACTCCATGCTCCGGCGGCGCTCCAGCGCCGTGGCCAAGAACAGCCAGCACATGCTCGGCAAGGCCATGGACTTCTACCTGCCGGACGTGCCCACCGAGCGCCTGCGCGCCATCGGCATGCGGCTGCAGAACGGCGGCGTCGGCTATTATCCCAATGCCTACACGCCCTTCGTGCACCTGGACGTGGGCAGCGTGCGCGCCTGGCCGCGCATGACGCGCGATCAGCTCGTCCGCCTCTTCCCCGATGGAAAGACGGTGCACATTCCGGCCGACGGCCAGCCTCTGCCCGGCTACGAAGAAGCCATCGAGACGCAACAGCCGCGCCGCAAGAGCTTCTGGGCATCCCTGTTCGGCGGCGTCGACGAGGACGAGGATGCAGAGGAAATCCGCACCGCGTCGCGTCCGGGCCGCGCGCTCGTGGCCTCGCGCAGCAACA
>DASQTM010000059.1:0-9170 GCA_035641875.1 Microvirga sp.
AAGGCGGAACGTCTGGCGAGCGAGCGCGCCGGATTGTTATGACCTTGACGCTGACCGGGTGGCATGGTCTTGAGCCGCGCCCCTCAGTATGGCCGTGCGTTCCGGCTCATCGCTCCCGACCGGGACAAGGACTACGGACGCCGCCGGGCGCGGCAACACCATCGCCCAGAACCGCCTCGCCCGCCTCTACGCGGTCGGCCGCGGCGTGCCGAAGAACCTGATCGAGGCCGCCGCCTGGCACCTCCTCGCCGCGAGCCGCGGCCTGACCGATTCCTGGCTCGACAACGCCCTCAAGGACCTGAGCGCCGATGAGCGGACCCGGGCGGAGCGCCTTGCGGCGGAGCGCCTCGGAATGCGCTGAGCGCCGCATCTCTACCGCCCTCCCACGGATCAATTGGGCAACCGCTTGGTTGATCGGACTTGATCCGCTTGACGTCACCTCGCCCGTGGTCCATCGACCACGTTCCTTTCGAACCGCTCTTTGCCAATCTCTTTCTTGCCAGGACCGCCACGATGATCCGCTCGCCCCTCATGACTGTCATGACCGATGCCGTGATGAAGGCCTCGCGCTCCCTCAAGCGCGATTTCGGCGAGGTCGAGAACCTGCAGGTGTCCCGCAAGGGCCCCGGGGACTTCGTGTCGGCCGCCGACCGCAAGGCGGAGAAGATCCTGCGTGAGGCCCTGGAAAAGGCCCGCCCCGGATACGGCTTCATCCTGGAGGAGAGCGGGGTGATCGAGGGCACGGACACCAGCCACCGCTGGCATGTGGACCCCCTCGACGGCACCACGAACTTCCTGCACGGCCTGCCTCAATTCGCCATATCGGTCGGCCTGGAGCGCGACGGCCAGATCGTCGCCGGGGTGATCTACGATCCCGCCAAGGACGAGCTGTTCATCGCCGAGAAGGGCAAGGGCGCCTACCTCAACAACCGCCGCATCCGGGTGGCGGCCCGCAACGAGCTGGCCGACGCGGTGGTGGCCTGCGGCCTGCCGCATATCGGGCGGGGCGATCACGGCCTCTTCTTGCGCGAGATGGCCGCCCTCATGGGCCATGTGGGCGGCCTGCGCCGCTGGGGCGCGGCGGCCCTCGACATGGCCTACGTGGCCTGCGGGCGCTTCGACGGCTACTGGGAGCGCGGGGTGAACTCCTGGGACGTCGCGGCGGGCATTCTCATGATCCGCGAGGCGGGCGGCTTCGTGTCCGACGCGGATGGCGGCCCGAACCCCCTGGCGACAGGCTCCATCGCCTGCGGCAACGAGATCGTCCATCGCGACCTTCTCAAGGTCTTGAAAGCGGCCAGGGGTTGACGTTAGGGCGGATATTTCTGTTCGCGTGTCCTCAAGACCCATGCGCCGTGCTTGATCCCTCGGTCCGGTCCGGTCACATTAGCACCATCCCGAAGCACCAACACGCAGGATAACGATGGCGGACCAAACCCTTACCCCACCGCGGATCTACCTGATCCGCATGGCGGTGTTCCTGGTTCTGGCGGGGTTCGTCGCGTTCATTCTCTACCGGCAGATCTGGGCCGCCTTTCAGGCCAATCCCGGCCTCAACGCCCTGATCCTGGGCGTGATGTTCATCGGTATCATCCTTGCGATCCGGCAGGTCTGGCGGCTCTTTCCCGAGGTGCGCTGGGTCAATGCCCTGAGAGAGGCCGGCGACGAGTCTCCCGCCCCCTCGCCTCCCGTCCTGCTGGCGCCCATGGCCACGCTCATGGGCAACCGGTCAGGTTCGCCTCTGTCCGTGGCCGCTACCCGCGCCCTGCTCGACTCCGTCGGCGCGCGCCTGGACGAGAGCCGGGAGATCGTACGTTATCTCGCGGGTCTCTTGGTGTTCCTGGGCCTGCTCGGCACCTTCTGGGGCCTCATCGACACGGTGGGCTCGGTCGGGCGCATCATCTCTTCGCTAAGGACAGGCCAGGACACCGCCGTGCTCTTCGACGAGTTGAAGAACTCCCTGGCCGGCCCCCTCCAGGGCATGGGCCTGTCGTTCTCGGCGTCCCTGTTCGGCCTGGCGGGCTCCCTCGTGGTCGGCTTCCTCGATCTCCAGGCGGGTCAGGCCCAGAGCCGCTTCTACACGGAACTGGAGGACTGGCTCGCCATGTCCACCACCGACGCGCCGGCGGAAGGCCCTGCGCGCTCCGCGACCCCGCAGGAGCTGACCATCGCCCTCAATCGCCTCACCGCGGCGGTCAACGAGGGCGGCGGCGGCCGCTCCGCCACCCAGGCCATGGCCAATCTGGCCGAGGGCGTGCAGGGCCTGGTGCAGCATATGCGGGCCGAGCAGCAGATGATCCGCGACTGGGTCGAGGCCCAGGCCACCCGCGAGAAGGAGCTTAAACAAGTTCTCGACCGCATCTCCCGCGAAAGGCTGCCCTGATGCCCATGTCGAGCACAGGAGGCCGCCGGCGCGGACGGGGAAGCCAGATCAACTACTGGCCGGGCTTCGTCGACGCGCTCTCCACCCTGCTCCTGGCGATCATCTTCCTGATCTCGGTGTTCACGGTGGGGCAGTTCTTCCTGTCCCGGGAATTGTCGGGCCGCGACACGGTGCTCGACCGGCTGAACCGCCAGATCTCCGAGCTGACGGACCTCCTCTCCCTGGAGCGGTCGAGCCGGCGCTCCGCCGAGGAGACCCTGACCTCCCTGCAGACCACCCTCCAGGCCAACGAGGCGGAGCGGGCGCGCCTGCAGAACCTTCTGAACAGCGGCGGCGCAGCCCAGAACCGGGCAACGGAGCTGAACACCGCCCTGGAGACGGAGCGTCAGGCCACCGGGCGGGCCCTGAGCCAGGTCGAGATCCTGAACCAGCAGATCGCCGCCATGCGCCGGCAGCTGGCGGCGCTGGAGGAGGCCCTGGCGGCGTCCGAGACCCGGGACAAGGAGAGCCAGGCGCGGGTGGCCGATCTCGGCAGCCGCCTGAATGTGGCCCTGGCCCAAAGGGTGCAGGAGCTGGCCCGCTACCGGTCCGACTTCTTCGGCCGCCTGCGGCAGATCCTCGGCAACCGGCCGGACGTGCGCATCGTGGGCGACCGCTTCGTCTTCCAGTCGGAGGTGCTGTTTCCGGCGGGCCAGGCCAGCCTGCGCCCGGAAGCCTCCGGCGAGCTCGACCGCATCGCCAGCGCCCTCGTGGAGCTCGAGCGCCAAGTGCCGCCGGACATCCCGTGGGTGATCCGCGTGGACGGCCATACGGACCAGCGCCCCATCGCCACGTCGCAGTTCCCGTCGAACTGGGCCCTGTCCTCGGCGCGGGCCATCGCGGTGGTGCAGGCGATGATCGCCAGGGGCGTTCGGCCCCAGCACCTGGTCGCCGCAGGCTTCGGCGAGTTCCAGCCTCTGGACACCGCCACCACGGAAGAGGCCTATTCCCGCAACCGGCGCATCGAGCTTAAACTGACCGAACGGTAGTCTGGAGGGGCTTCAGGCCTTGCCGAGCGCCCGCGCCACGTCCCGGACCTGAACCCCCACCCGCTTGACGGCGTCCATCAGCTCGGGGCGGGAGACGTTCCACTTGTCGGACCAGAAGCGGAGCTCCCAATCCTGGTGCAGATTGATGCGCGACGCATCCTGAAAATGCCGTCTGCTTAAGCTCTCGGCCATTCCTGTATTTCCCTTGTGAACCGACCGGCGCCGGTTTTCATGTCAACGGCGAAGGTGAGGCATCGGTTCGGGAGTACGGCTTATTCGGCCGCCAGGGAGTGCTCTTCCGCACCTGTGAACTGGAGACGGGCGAGGCGCGCATAGAGGCCGCCCTGGTTCAGGAGCGCCTCGTGGGTGCCCTCCTCCACGATCCGCCCCCCATCCATCACCAGGATCCGGTCGGCGGAGCGCACGGTGGCGAGCCGATGGGCGATGACCAGGGTGGTGCGCCCCTCCATCAGCCGGTCGAGGGCCGTCTGCACCTTGCGCTCGCTCTCCGCATCGAGGGCCGAGGTAGCCTCGTCGAGCAGCAGGATCGGCGCGTCCTTCAGGATGGCCCGGGCGATGGCGAGGCGCTGGCGCTGCCCGCCGGAAAGGGTCACCCCGCGCTCGCCGATCATGCTGGCGTAGCCCTGCGGCAGCGCCTGGATGAAGCCGTCGGCGGAGGCCAGGGCCGCGGCCCGGCGCACCTCCTCCTCGCCGGCGCTTGGGCGGCCGTAGCGGATGTTGTCCATCACGCTCGCCGCAAAGATCGTCGGCTCCTGGGGGACGAGAGCCATGCGCGCCCTGAGCGCAAAGGGGTCCGCCCTTGGGACCGGAATCCCGTCCACCCGGATCGCGCCGCTTTGCGGATCGTAGAAGCGTAGGAGCAGTTGCAGGACGGTGCTCTTGCCCGCCCCCGAGGGACCCACGATCGCCACCCGCTCGCCCGAGGCGACGGAAAAGCTCAGGCCGTGGAGGGCGGGCCTGTCGCTCCTGGCCGGATAGGCGAAATGCACGTCCTCGAAGGCGACGGTGCCGAGGGGCGGGTCCGGCAGGGGCTGGGGATCGCGGGGCGCCTGGACGATGGGCCTGGCCTCCAGGATCTCGCCCAGCCGCTCCGCCGCGCCGGCCGCCTGAGACAATTCGCCGTAGACCTCGGAGAGCTGGCCGAGGGAGCTTGCGGCAAAGACCGCATAAAGGACGAACTGCGACAGCCGCCCGCCGGTCATGGCGCCCGCCAGCACGTCCTGCGCCCCGTACCAGAGCACGGCCACCACGCTGGCCGAGACCAGGAAGATCCCCGTGCCCGTCAGGAGGGCCCGCATGGTGGTGGAGAGTCGCGAGGCCTCGAAGGCGTCCTCGGCGGCGGCGGAAAAGCGCGAGGCCGTCAGGCTCTCCATGCCGAAGGCCTGCATGGTCCGGACCGCCCCCACCGCCTCCGCCGCGTAAGCCGAGGCGTCGGCGAGCCGGTCCTGGGCCGCCCGCGAGCGGCGCCGCACGGCCCGGCCCGAGAAGACCAGGGGGAGGACGATCACCGGAATGGCCAGCAGGACGAGGGCCGAGAGCTTCGGGCTCGTGATGATCATGAGCGTCACCGCGCCCAGGAACAGGAACACGTTGCGCAGGGCGATGGAGACCGTAACCCCGAAGGCCGCCTTGACCTGGGTGGTGTCGGCGGTGAGCCGCGACACGATCTCGCCGCTCCTGGTCTGGTCGAAGAAGGCAGGGTCGAGGGAGGTGAGATGCCGGAACACGGCGGAGCGCAAATCCGCCACCACCCGCTCGCCCAAGGTGATGACCAGGTAGTAGCGAAAGGCGCTGGCCAAAGCCAGGACGCCCACCACCACGAGCAGAAGGGCGAAATAGGCGTCGATATAGTCCCGTCCCTGGTCCGAGAACCCGAAATCCACCACCCGGCGCACGGCGATGGGCACCACGAGGGTCGCCCCGGAGGCCACCATCAGGGCGGCGAGCGCCGCCGCGATCCGGCCCTTATAGGCCAGGCCATAGGGAACCAGCGGCTTCAGGGCTCTCAGCGCGGCCTTGGGGCGGTGTGATCCTTGGGGCAAATCGGCCATTGCAACTTTCGTTCGGCAGCTTTCGTTCGCGGAATGACGGTCTGAGGGGTTTAGCACCCTTCCCCCGGCTTGTTTCAAGGTTCCAGGTGAGGTATAGGCGCGCAATCATCAAGATTGAAGGCTCTCAGGCTGCGGGCCGCCGGATCTGGCTGGCCGCAAGAAGGACTATGGCAATGGCGCGCAAAGAAACCGATCATCCCGACTACCACTTCATCAAGGTGGTCATGACCAACGGCACCGAGTACACTACCCGGTCGACCTACGGCAAAGAGGGCGACACCCTCAACCTCGACATCGACCCGAACACCCACCCGGCCTGGACCGGCGGCCAGCAGCAGCTGCTCGACCGCGGCGGCCGCGTATCGCGCTTCAACACGAAGTTCGGCAATCTGGGCATCGGGGGCAAGAAGTAATCCTTGCGCCCCGGCGCACATCTTCCGAAACATGCGAAAGCCCCGCTTCGGCGGGGCTTTTTCTTTGTCAGTCCATTGGCCCGAAGGCCCGCTCCAGCAGGTCGAGCTGGACGGCCACCGGATTGACGGGACCGGATGGCGGAGCAAGCTCCGCCTGGGAGATCAGCTGATCGAGGTGGAGGATCCTGGCATGGAGCCGCATTCCGAGGCCGATCAACTCGCGCAGGCGCGGGGGCAGCGCATCGTATTCGGCAACGCTCGCAGGGCGGTCCTGGGCGCTCATGCGAACCCGGCTCTTCTCGACCTGGGCCTGATCGGCCGTGATCTCCCCGTCCGCCACCGCCCGCTGCAGCAGAAGCCATGAGGCGATCTGCATCAGGCGGGTGGTCAGCCTCATGCTTTCGCCCGCATAGGCGATGCTGGCCTGGCGATGGAGATGCCGGGAATCCTCCCGGCCGGGACCGTCCAGATAGGAGGCGGTTTCCTCGACGAGCTCCATGCCCTCCTGGAACAGGGCCTTGAAAGCCTCGGAACCGACGAAGCTCCGCCCGAACCGCACCGGATCGGCGTCATGTCTGATCGCGTCAGGCTCGTTCACCCACCGTCTCCCAAGGCTCTGTCAGGGGAGCATTATAGGGTAGGTCCAGGCCGGACGCCCCGCTCACCTTTTCTTAAGGTTAAGCAGCGGGTCGCCAAAAAATGAGGCCGCCCTGAGGCGGCCAAGGTCGTAACAGTGAGGTGTCGAACAAAGTGAGCAGGAGCCACTCGGCATCCAGAGAGAGAACTGGACGCCTCCCTTCATCCTCTGGAAACCTTAAAAGTCCGTTAACGGCGCTGCAAGGAAACGTCGTCTCGAATCAGCCCTGACCGAGCTTGAAGAAGGCGCTGGCTGCGGCGCGGGACTTCTCCTTGGCTCTCCTCGCCTCCGTCAGGCGGGCGATCTCCCGCTCGAGGGTCTCGATGCGGTCGTCGATTTCATCGATGGACAGCATCGACAGGTCCTGGCCGATCTGCTGCCCGGTCAGGATCTCGCGCGGTTCATCGGCGAAAGGGTCAAGGGCCATGGCATCGTCCTCCTCAAGCTTTCCTCGAAAAAAGGTTAATCCCGCAAATGATCTTTGCCAATGTTGGCGATATCGCGGGAGCTTGGCCAAAGCAGGGAAAAATAGGGCCGATTCCGGGCAGAAGGCGCGCGGACGGGCTCTGAGGGGTGAGCGCTGCCCTGGAGGCCGGGCACGAAAGCGTAAGGCTCCTGCCCGTGCGGGGGCGGCGATCCCGCCGGATGGTCGCTGGCGCTCCTTTAGAATTTGCAACATCGCGCCGCGATCCCTATAATCACCCCGTTTCCCTCACAATGTGAGACGAGATGCTCCGGTCCGGCCGGTTCGGAGCGCGAGAGAGTTTTGCCGTGCGGCGCCGATGGTCCGGCGCCCGGCCTGAAGGAGGTTCGCCCCATGTCCCAGGGACCGCTGATGCCGAAGGCGACGGCCGTTTGGCTCGTCGAGAATACGTCGCTGTCGTTCGAGCAGATTGCCGATTTCTGCAAGCTTCACCCCCTCGAGGTGAAGGGCATCGCCGACGGCGAGGTCGCGGCCGGCATCAAGGGCCTCGATCCGGTGACCACGGGCCAGCTGACCCGCGAGGAGATCGAAAAGGCGCAGGAGAATCCGGCCCACCGCCTCAGGCTCGCGGAAACCCGGGTGAAGCTGCCGGAGCAGAAGCGGGTCAAGAAGGGGCCGCGCTACACCCCGGTGTCGCGCCGCCACGACCGCCCCAACGCGATCCTCTGGCTCGTGCGCAACCATCCCGAGCTCAAGGACGCGCAGATCATGCGGCTGGTGGGCACCACCAAGACCACGATCCAGCAGGTTCGCGAGCGCACCCACTGGAACTCCACCAACCTGTCGCCCATGGATCCGGTGACGCTCGGCCTCTGCTCCCAGATCGACCTGGATTTCGAGGTGCAGCGCGCCGCCAAGGACCGCCCGCAGGTGGAGCCCCAGGCGACGGGCGGCACCCTCATGCCGGCGGAAGTCTCCACGGCTGCGCCGGCCGCGCCCGTCCGAGACGAGCCCTTCGCCGACATGAGCCGCCCGAAGCCGGCCAAGGAGGACGCCATCGACGTCCACTCGGTCTTCGCCAAGCTCAAGCAGCTCAAGCGCGACAGCGAGGACGAAGAGTAAGATTATCTCAGGGGCCCCTTGCGGGCCCCTTTTCTTGTCAGCCCATGGAACGGCCTATGATCCGCCTCCCCTTCCGCGCCCTGGCGCTCCTGCTCTGCCTGGGCGCCACCCTGGCCCAGGCCGCCGAGGAGAAACGCTTCATCGGGCGCAAGATGGAAGCCCGGTGCGGGAGCGACGGGACCTGCACCCTCAGGGGCGACCGGACAGGCTTCGGCGCAAGCAACCTCCCAGAGGTCAACTTCATGCTCCGGCGCGCCCTGGCGCCCGAGACCCCGGTCCTGCTGGCCTTCGCCTCCACGGTCGCGGCAGGCGGAACCGCCACCTTCGTGTTCGGCGACCATGCGGTGATCCTCAAGGCCGCGGAGAAGCGGCCGATCGGCGACGTCGAGCCCTATTATGCCGCCGAGATTCCGGTGGATCCCAACGGCCTGCTGGTGCTGGCCGCCCTCGAGAACGCCCAGGGCGGCAAGCTCGTCCTCTCCAGCCTCGGCTCCCCCTCGCGGGTGCTGACCGTCGATCTGCGCGACGCGTCCAAGCTGATGCAGCAGGTCGACGCCCACCAGCAGCGCTCGAAGAAGGACGCCATGAGCTGGCGCTCCCGCGCTCCTTGACGGCAGGCCTTAGGCTCCCCTCTCGCCTCCGGACAATCCGCGCGCCTGCAGCGCCTCGCCGATCTCGTCGAGGATCGCCGGGTCGTCGATGGTGGCGGGCATGTTCCAGTCGTCTCCGTCGGCGATCTTCTTCATGGTGCCGCGCAGGATCTTGCCAGAGCGGGTCTTGGGCAGGCGCGGCACGGTGATGGCGAGCTTGAAGGCGGCCACCGGGCCGATCCTGTCGCGCACGAGGCCCACGAGTTCCCGCTCGATCTCGGCGGGCTCCTGCCGGACGCCGGATTTCAGCACCACGAAGCCGCAGGGCACCTCGCCTTTCAGCGGGTCCTTGACGCCGATCACCGCGCATTCGGCCACCGCCGGGTGGGAGGCCAGAACCTCCTCCATGCCGCCGGTGGACAGGCGGTGGCCGGCGACGTTGATGATGTCGTCGGTGCGGCCCATGACCCAGATGTAGCCGTCCTCGTCGAGATAGCCCGC
>DASQTM010000060.1:0-4499 GCA_035641875.1 Microvirga sp.
CGAAGACCTTGGCATCAAGCTGGAGAATGTCACGCTCGACATGCTCGGCCGTGCCAAGCGCGTCCGCATCGAGAAGGAGAACACCACGATCATTGATGGTGCGGGCGCTACGGACGCAATCGAGGCTCGGATCCAGCAGATCAAGGCGCAGATCGAGGAGACCACCTCGGACTACGATCGTGAAAAGCTCCAGGAGCGCCTGGCCAAGCTCGCGGGCGGCGTCGCGGTGATCCGCGTCGGCGGCTCGACCGAGGTCGAGGTGAAGGAGAAGAAGGACCGCGTCGACGACGCCATGCACGCCACCAAGGCTGCGGTCGAGGAGGGCATCCTGCCCGGCGGCGGCGTGGCGCTCCTGCGCGCCCTGAAGGCGCTGGAAGCGGTCAAGCCCGCCAATGACGACCAGAAGACCGGCATCGAGATCGTGCGCCGCGCGCTCCAGTCTCCCGCCCGGCAGATCGCCCAGAACGCGGGCGAGGACGGTTCCGTCGTGGTCGGCAAGGTGATCGAGGCCAAGGACTACGCGGCCGGCTGGAACGCCCAGACGGGCCAGTACGGCGACCTCTACGCCTTCGGCATCATCGACCCGGCGAAGGTGGTGCGCGTGGCCCTCGAGGACGCGGCGTCCGTGGCGGGCCTCCTCATCACCACCGAGGCCATGATCGCCGAGAAGCCCAAGAAGGACGCCGCTCCCGCCATGCCGGGCGGCGGCATGGGCGGCATGGACTTCTAAGACGTTCCAGAGCTACAGCCCGATAATCAGGAAGCCCCGGATCTCTCCGGGGCTTTTTTCTTGGGTACAGCCCTGTCCTTCCGGGGCCGCGCAGCGGAGCCCGAAATCCATAACCGCTAACAGGCGGGAATGAGGCGCAGCCGGTGCCACCGCGCTGTTCTTCCCATTCGTCGTGTTTATGGATCCCCGCCTGCGCGGGATGACAGGGGAGAGGGGAGCGGGCGTGAGCGGATTCCCTTCCTGGCGGGCTCACGCCCGCGACCGCTGCGCTCCGGCCGGTCCGGTTCGAAGAACCGGCAAAATGACATCGAGGGTGTCAGCACAAGTGTCATCCCGCCGATCCTTCGGATCGGACTGGCGAGCCGAAGGCGAGGGAAGGGGATCGCGTGCAGGATGTGGTGCTCATCTTTCCCCAACGTCTTAAAGAGAAATCGAGACGCCGTCTGAGAGGTCATGCAGGCCTGAGCCGACACCTTCTCGTCATGCCCGCACCTGTTGCGGGCATCCACGTCTTCACAGCTTGCGGCTTAAGGCGTGAAGCCCCGGATCAGGTCCTGAAACGGGATCACGTGGTAGTAACAAACGGCACTGCAAGCTGCGGCGGCATTTTGCCATGCGCAGAACGAATGCGCTCAGTTGCGCGGTGCGGCCTGGGCGGAGGCTTCCACCTCGGACTTCGGCCCTATGGAGCCCGTCGCCTCCGCGGGCTGCGCCCGCACTCCGTCGCGCAGCCGCTTGACGAAAGCCATCAGGCTGTTGGTTTCTCCCAGTTCGGGGGCAAGCTGCGCGAGCACGCTGCTGTCGAAGGGTTCTTCCTCGACCGCGCCGTCAAGCATCACCGTGGTCTTGATGCCGGACTGCACGTCGAACGAGATGGTCTTCACCTTTCTGGCCCGATCCTCCTGGCTCAGGGGCTCGGCGATGGCGGGCGGCGCGATCGCCACCAGGGTTTTGAGCGCAGGGGACGGTTCCCGTGACGGGGCCGTGCGCAGGGGAGCGGCTGCCGTCTTCGCATCCTTCGCCGGCTTGCCGCGCCAAGCGCTTCGGCGCTCAGGGGAGGCTTTGGGGATCTCGGTGGACGAGCCTCCGTTCACCAGAACATATTCGAGCTTGTTCTGCGCCTCGACCGCTTCCCTTTGCGCCTGAGAGCCGAAAACAGTGGCGAGGGGTTTTCGCCCTTCTCGGCCGCAGCCTTCGCTCGTGCGGCTTCGGCCGCTCGGGCGGCCTCGATCCGCGCCTTGGCTTCCGCCGTCTGGGCGATGTTGTTGGTGCTGTAGGAATATCGTTTGCCGTCGATCTCGTACGAGACCTTTCTCGCCTCGGCCTTGTGGCTTGCCACACCCACCAGGATTGCTGAGGATGCAAGCAGAAGAAACGTTTTGTTCATCGGCCGTAAAGCCTTTCGGCTCCTCCCCTTCATTGATGGGAAGATCAGTTAACGAATGTGGCCAAGCTGTGGCGAAAAGCTATCCGGTCTACGGCTACAAGGGAGTATCGAGTCTGAATACTGATGCGGCCCAGACCCAGGTCTTTTCCATGAGAGCATGTACTTCCGACGGGCCTTCGGCTGCTTTGAGGATCAGCTTTCCGTCTTGCGCCAATTTGAGGAGAGGCCCGCAATAATGCCGAAAACGCTGGGCTTCAGCGCCGGTTTCCATGTGCAGAACGGACGAAAGCGGGGGTCCTCAGACGGTAGCGACGCCTGCACTCGGGGGAGGTAGAGACAACGATCCTGAATCGGTATTTCATGACGTGAGTGTCCCGTGGCTGCACCGGGAGAATGGCCGGGATGTTTCGGCAGCGGACCTTTACGCCTTGCATCCAAGCGGCGCAGACCTGATCTGACACCATGGCGCAGGCGCATCGCGCCTTCGCGCAGGCCGTACAGGAAAGAAGCTCCGTCATGCCTCTGCTCTCCGTTCTCGATCTTGCGCCGGTGCCGCAGGGCTCCACGCCGGCCGATGCGTTGCGCAACTCGCTCGATCTGGCCCGGCACGCGGAAACGTGGGGCTACAACCGCTACTGGGTGGCGGAGCACCACAACATGGTCGGCATCGCCAGCGCGGCGACCAGCATCGTGATCGCTCATCTGGCCGGTGGGACGAAGACCATCCGCGTCGGCGCGGGCGGGATCATGCTGCCGAACCATTCGCCCCTGGTGATCGCCGAGCAGTTCGGTACGCTCGACGCCCTGTTTCCGGGCCGCATCGACCTGGGCGTCGGCCGGGCTCCCGGCACCGACCAGCGGACGCTGCGAGCGCTGCGCCGGGATCCGACGAGCGCCGACACCTTCCCGCAGGACGTATTGGAATTGCAGATGCTTCTCGGGCCGCTCCAGCCGGACCAGGCGATCCAGGCGGTGCCGGGGACGGATTCCCACGTGCCGATCTGGATTCTCGGCTCCAGCCTGTTCGGCTCGCAGCTTGCGGCGATGCTGGGGCTGCCTTACGCCTTCGCGTCGCATTTCGCGCCGAACGCCCTCATGCAGGCGCTGCAGGTCTATCGGGAGCGCTTCCAGCCCTCCGCCCAACTGGAGCGGCCCCATGCCATGGTGGGCGTCAACGTGATCGCCGCCGACACGGACGAGGAGGCGCGCCATCTCTTCACCTCGGCGCAGCAATCCTTCACCAACCTGTTTCGCGGAACCCGCGGGAAGCTTCTGCCGCCCATCGACGACATCGAGACCTATTGGAGCCCGCACGAGAAGGCCCAGGCCTCCGCCATGCTGGCCTGCTCCTTCGTCGGCTCCCCAGAGACGGTCCGGCGGGGCCTTGAAGATTTCATGGCGCAGACAGGGGCCGACGAGCTGATCGTGGCCTCGGCCATCTACGACCACGCCAAGCGCCTGCGCTCCTACGAGATTTTGGCGGAGGTGCGAGAGGCGATGAGCCGACAGGCGGCGCACGCCTGAGCGGTTGGCCGTCAGTCAGGCCTCATCCCGATCATCATACCCTCGCCCTCATCCTGAGGAGCAGACGAAGTCTGCGTCTCGAAGGAGGGTTCAGGGAGTACAGAAACCGCGACGGATCCCCCTCTCCCGGATGGGAGAGGGGACGCGCCGCGTTTCCCTCACGTCCTGGACCATCCTTAGAGACGGTGCTCTGCACCTCCTCAGGATGAGGGCGAGGGTATGATGGCAGGGGCATCGAGAGCCATCACGTCGCAGCGATCCGGCCGCGCAGGGTCGGGTCGAGGGCGTCGCGCAACCCGTCGCCGAGCAGGTTCAGGCCGAGCACTGAGAGCGCGATGGCGATGCCGGGCGCGATGGCGAGGTGAGGGGCCTGGGAGAGATAGGTCTGCGCGTCGCTCAGCATCCGGCCCCAGCTCGGGTTCGGCGGGCGTACGCCCAGGCCGAGATAGCTCAGGCCCGCCTCCGTCAGGATGGCGAGCGCGAGCTGGATCGTCACCTGCACGATGAGCGCGCCCGCGATGTTGGGCATCACGTCCTCCCAGGTGATGCGCAAGGGGTGCTTGCCGATGGCCCGCGCGGCGGCGATGTAGTCGAGGGTCCAGACCTGGAGCGCGACGCCGCGGGTGACGCGGGCGAAGACCGGGATATTGAACACGGCAATCGCCAGAATAGCCGCCAACGGTCCTGAGCCCAGGAGCGCGCCGATCATGATGGCGGAGAGAACCGCCGGAAAGGCGAAGACCACGTCGGAGACCCGCATGGCGATCTCGTCTGCAATGCCCCTCCAGGCCGCGGCCGCGCAGCCGATGGCGGTGCCGATGGCGGCGCCCAGAAGCACCGCAGGCCACGCGATGGCCA
>DASQTM010000061.1:0-2350 GCA_035641875.1 Microvirga sp.
AGGTCCTTCCAGGTGCCGGCCACGCCCTTCACCTTGGCCTGGCCGCCGAGCTTGCCCTCGGAGCCGACCTCGCGCGCCACGCGGGTCACCTCGGAGGCAAAGCTGCCGAGCTGTCCCACCATGGTGTTGACGATCTTGCCGATGCGCAGGAATTCGCCGCGCAGGGGACGGCCGTCCGTCTCCAGCTCGATACTCTGGCTCAGATCGCCCTTGGCCACCGCGCCGATGACGCGGGCCACCTCGACGGTGGGTTGGACGATGTCGCCGATCATGGAATTGACGGATTCGACGCACTCGTTCCAGCAGCCCGTCGCTCCGGCCAGACGGCCCCGCTCCCCGATGCGCCCTTCCTTGCCAACCACCTTCGCCACGCGGTCGAGTTCCCGGGCGAGCCCCTGGTTCAGATCGGCGATGTCGTTGAAGGCCTCGGCGATCTCGCCGTCGATGCCGGTCAGATCCGTCGGCAGGCGGGCCGTGAAATCGCCCTTGCGGAACGCGCGCATGGCTTTGAGAAGCAGCCTGGGATCAAGCTGCGGAGCAGTGGTCTGAACGTCTGGCATAGGGCCCCCGTTACGCTAGTCCAGGCTACACCCAGCCCGGATCCCCTCATGTGCGATGCTCCGATGGGCTTTCAATGGCCTTTGGACGGAACCCGACGAAATGTAACGCGCTTCCCTTAAGGAGGTTCCCTCCCGGCGGCTGATCCTTGTGCAATTTCGCAACGAAGTTAATTGAGACAAGGAGCCTGCATGCGCTCTTGCCAGCATCGGAAGCGGCATTTCTCAACAATCCATAGCCTTCGAGACAAGCCAGCCGGCCCCGTGCGACGTCACGGGTTCTGATTGAACCTTGTATGAGGCCTGAAACGATGTTAGTCAGCGCGGCGAAAACATCGCGAAAACCTTTGGAAATCCAAGGCTTGCGCCGGAGCGTCGGAAAACCTCCCCCTCCGCCATGGTTTCGCGCCGATATGGCTCCGGGCGGTCGCGCCTGGATATCAGGATCAACAGAAGAGTGGATCTGGCGGATGAATGCTCCCGCGCCCAAAGTCTCGTTCGTGTCCCTGGGCTGCCCGAAGGCCCTGGTCGATTCGGAGCGTATCATCACCCAGCTTCGCGCCCAAGGTTACCAGCTGACCAAGGAGCATGACGGGGCCGATGTGGTCATCGTCAATACCTGCGGCTTCCTCGACAGCGCCAAGGCCGAGTCCCTGGAGGCCATCGGCGAGGCCATGGCCGAGAACGGCAAGGTCATCGTCACCGGCTGCATGGGCGCCGAGCCCGAGCAGATCCGCGATCAGTTCCCCAACGTTCTGGCCATCACCGGGCCGCAGGCCTACGAATCCGTGGTCTCGGCAGTGCACCAGGCCGTACCGCCCGCCCACGACCCCTTCGTCGATCTGGTGCCGCCCCAGGGCGTCAAGCTGACGCCGCGCCATTACGCCTATTTGAAGATCTCGGAGGGCTGCAACAACCGCTGCTCCTTCTGCATCATCCCGAAGCTGCGCGGCGATCTGGTGAGCCGCCCCATCGGCGACGTGCTGCGCGAGGCGGAAAAGCTCGCCAAGGCCGGGGTCAAGGAACTCCTGGTCATCTCCCAGGACACCAGCGCCTATGGCCTCGACATCCGGTACCAGCCGAGCCTGTGGATGGACCGGGAAATCCGCACCCGCTTCTTCGAGCTCGCCCGCGAGCTCGGGGACCTCGGGATGTGGGTGCGCATGCACTACGTCTATCCCTACCCGCATGTGGACGAGGTCATCCCCCTCATGGCGGAGGGCAGGATCCTCCCCTATCTCGACATTCCCTTCCAGCATGCCTCGCCGGGCGTGCTCAAGGCCATGCGCCGGCCCGGCAACCAGGAGAAGACCCTGGAGCGGATCAGGAAATGGCGTGAGATCTGCCCGGACCTCGCCATCCGCTCCACCTTCATCGTTGGCTTCCCCGGCGAGACGGAGGAGGATGTGAACTTCCTGCTCCAATGGCTGAAGGAGGCCAAGCTCGAGCGCGTCGGCTGCTTCCAGTACGAACCCGTGAAGGGCGCGCCCGCCAACGACATCGCCAACCCGGTTCCTCCGGAGGTCAAGGAAGAGCGCTGGCACCGCTTCATGCAGACCCAGCAGAAGGTCAGCGCCAGGCTGCTGAAACGCCGGGTCGGCCAGACCCTGTCGGTTCTCATCGACGAGGCAGGCCCGACGGTCGCCACCGGGCGCACGAAATACGACGCCCCGGAGATTGACGGCGTCGTCTACGTGGCCTCGCGCCGGGCGCTCAAGCCGGGCGAGATCGTGGACGTGAGGATCGAGAGCGCGGACGAGTACGACCTGCACGGAACGGCGGTTTGAGGAGCT